>JAYRLX010000430.1:0-3143 GCA_041905125.1 Caulobacter sp.
GGGGATCCAAGCCGACATCAAGACCATCACCGCCCTGGGCGGCTATGCGGCCACGGCGATCACGGCCGTCACCGTGCAGAACACCCTGGGCGTCACGGGCGTCCATCCGATCCCGCTCGACGTGATCGCCGCCCAGGCGCGGGCGGTGCTGGACGACATTGGCGCCGATGCGATCAAGACCGGCATGCTGGGCGACGCGGCCGTGGTCGAGACCGTCGCCGCCGCGATCGATCACGCGGGCCAGGTCCCGGTGGTGGTCGACCCGGTCATGGTCGCCAAGGGCGGCGCGCCCTTGCTGGCCGAAGCCGCGATCGGCGCGGTGAAGGCGCTGATGATCCCGCGCGCCGCGCTGCTGACTCCCAACGCCCCAGAGGCCGCCGCCCTGACGGGTCTCTCGGTTGAGACCACCGACGACCTGCGCCGGGCGGGCGAGGCGCTGCTGGCGCTGGGCGCCAAGGCGGTGCTGATGAAGGGCGGGCATGTGGCGGGAGACCGCGTCGTCGACGTGCTGATGACGACCGACGGCGAGACGACCTTCGAGGGCGAGCGCATCGAGACCCGTCACACCCACGGCACCGGCTGCACGCTGGCTTCCGCCTGCGCCGCCGGACTCGCGCAAGGCCTGCCGCTGGAGCAGGCCGTCGCCCGGGCCTGGAACTATGTCCACGAAGCCATGCTGCGGGCGCCGGGCTTCGGCGGCGGCCATGGCCCGCTGGATCACGGCTGGACGCTGCGCGCATGACCGACACGCTCGAAACCCGCCTCGCCGAGATCGTCCGCGCCACCCCGACCACCTGGGCGGTGCTGCAGACGGCCCGCGACCTCGACCTGCCCGACTGGATGATCTTCTCCGGCGCCGTCTACCAGCCGGTCTGGAACCACCTGACCGGGCGGCCGCTGGACTACGGCATCAAGGACTATGACCTGGCCTATCACGACGCCAGCGACGTCAGCTACGAGGCCGAGGACGTGGTCATCAAGCGCGTCGCCGCCGCCTTCGAGCCGCCGCTGCGCGATCTGGTCGAGGTTCGCAACCAGGCCCGGGTGCACCTGTGGTTCGCCGACAAGTTCGGGGCCGACGAGCCCTATCCGCCGTTGGAAGACAGCGCCGCGGCGCTGAAGCGCTTCGTGGCCACGGCCTTCTGCGTCGGCGTTAGGCTGGAGGCGGACGACAGCCTGACCGTCCACGCCCCGTTCGGGCTGGAGGATCTGTTCGCCCTGCGCCTGCGGCCCAACCCTCTGCGGCTGAAAGGCGCCGGCGGCTGGGAGCGCACCACCGGCTCGGCCAAGGCCCGCTGGCCGGAGATCACGATCGAGCCCTGATTGTCACCGGGACAATAAAGGCTTTGCGCGGCGATCTCCGCCCGCATAACAGCGATGTCCATCGGATTTCCGGGAGGTCGCCCGCATGCGCCAGTGGACTATCGACGCCTTCGCCAGCGCCCCGTTCAAGGGCAATCCCGCCTGTGTGGTCGAGCCCTTCGACGCCTGGCCGAGCGATGCCTGGATGCAGGCGCTGGCGGCCGAGAACAATCAGGCCGAGACAGCCTTTCTGCTGAAGACCAATGATCCGGCGCGTTACGGCCTGCGCTGGTTCACGCCCGCCAAGGAAGCGCCGCTGTGCGGTCACGCCACCCTGGCGGCGGCGCATATGCTGTTCGCGGAGCTGGGCGCCGATGTCCCGCTGCTGACCTTCGACACGCTGTCGGGACCGCTGACGGTGAAGCGGGCGGGCGAGGGGCTGGAGATGGACTTCCCGGCCGATCCGCCGCGCAAGACCTCCGTTCCTGACGACCTCGCCGAGGCGCTCGGCGCGGCGCCGACCGAGGTCTGGGCGGGGTCGTATCTGATCGCGGTGCTGGAAGACGAGGCGACGGTGCGGGCGCTGAAGCCCGATCTCGCGGCCCTGAAGGTGATCGGCGGCGAAGCGACCGGCGGGCCGGGTCAGACCGTCGTGGTCGCCTTGGCGGATCCGGGTCGGCCCTATGCGGTGGTCAGCCGCTTCTTCGCGCCCGGTTTCGGCATCCCGGAGGACCCGACCACGGGCTCGGCCCACTGCATCCTGATGCCGCTGTACGGCGACAAGCTGCAAGCCGAGGTTCTGAAGTTCCACCAGGCCTATCCCGGCCGGGGCGGGGACTTGGAATGCGAACGCCGCGGCGCGCGCGTCTTGCTGCGCGGCCGCGGCGTCACGGTGGCGGAGAGCCGGCTCCGGGTGGAGCCCGCCGTCCACAAGTCCCGCGTACCCCCGGCCCGGGCCGCCGGGGTCGCCGGAGCCCTAGCCGTAGTCGCGGTCATGGCGCTCGTAGCGGACCTGGGCGCTGATGCGGTCGAAGCGGCGGTCGAGGTCGGCGCGCTCCCAACCGCTCAGGCCGTTGCGGCGATAGCGGTGCTCCAGGCGCTCGGTCTCACGCAGCTCGGCGCGCAGGCGATAGGCTTCCGAGCGGGTCAGCGAGCCGTTGCGCAGGCCGATGTCGATACGGCGCTCCAGCTGGTCCTGGCGCTGGTTGATCGGCTGGGCCGAGGCGACGGCGGGAAGCGCAGCGGCCGCCAGGGCCGAGACCGTAACGATCGGGATCAGGATCTTCTTCATCGGTTCGGTTCCTCTTGAACATCTCCGCCGACCGCTCCCGGGGAGGTGGGAGGACGACGTTGAGGCAAGAGAAACACGCGACGGCTGAAGCGGTTCTGAGCCGCTTGTTGTCTTAGGTTCAGGTAAGTCGGAGGTTCGCGGTCAGGCGGCCTTGGCCATCCGCGCCGAGGCGATCGCGTCTTCTATGGCGCCGTAGAGCTTGCTGACCTCGACCGGCTTGGCGACATGGCCTTCCATGCCGGCGGCCAGATAATCCTCGACCTGGTGGGCCAGGGCGTTGGCGGTGACGGCGACGATCGGCGTGCGGGTGCGGCCTTCCTGGGCCTCGAGCGCGCGGATGGCGCGGGCGGCCTCGATGCCGTCCATCACCGGCATGTGGATGTCCATCAGGATGATGTCGAACTTGGCGGCCTTCCAGGCTTCGACGCAGGCGGCGCCGTCCGGGACCATGGTCACCTCGGCGCCCAGCGGCGCGAGCACCGCCTCGATGACCTTCTGGTTGGTCGGATTGTCGTCGGCGGCCAGCACGCGCAGCGGCGCCTTGGCGGCG
>JAYRLX010000431.1:0-3140 GCA_041905125.1 Caulobacter sp.
CAAGGCCGACCTGCGCCAGGCCTTCCTGTCGCCGCTGCCGATCGGACCTCAGCGCCAAGCTCTGGTGAACAGGGAGGGCGCTCGCCTGCGCTATGCGACGGCCCAGGCGGCCGACCTCGCCGGCGCGGTTCTGGACGGCGCCGACCTGCGCGGCGCGGACCTGACCGGCGCCCGCCTGACCAAGACGCGTCTGCGCGATGTGGACCTGAGCCAGGTCCAGGGTCTTGATCTGTCCATGCCGGACTAACCGGCCGGGCGGATATGAAAAAGGCGGCGCATCGCTGCGCCGCCCAAGTTCAGAGGGATGTGGGGGAGACTTCGCAGAAGGCCGCTTAGGCGGCCTTTTCGCCTTCGATCAGCGGCGAGGCGTTCGCCTTGATCTCCACGGTCCGGGGCTTGAGGGCCTCGGGCAGTTCACGCTTCAGCGAGATGGCCAGCAGGCCGTTCGACAGCTCGGCGTCGACCACCACCAGGTAGTCGGTCAGCTGGAACTTGCGCTCGAAATTACGTTCGGCGAGCCCGCGGTGCAGGTACTGCTTGGCGTCGTCGTTGGCCGCCTTGCGGCCGGTGACGGTCAGCAGGTTTTCCTTCACCTCGACGTTCAGCTCTTCCGGCTTGAAACCGGCCACCGCGATCTCGATGCGGTAGTCGTTCTCACCGGTGCGTTCGATGTTGTAGGGGGGGTAGCCCGAGCTGGCTTCCGTGCGGGCCGCGGCGTCCAACTGGGCGGCGAGGCGGTCAAAACCGACGAGCGAGCGGTACAGGGGCGAAAGGTCGATCGTACGCATAGGGTCAGATCCTTCTCATCAAGCAAGGTCTTTGAATGTGCGTCCCTTCGGCGACCCGAAATCGGCGTCGCCAGCGGTCCGGAAGGCCCGGGTGTCCAGCGCCTTCGCTGATGTAGTTGGTGAGCGGATTTTCCGGTTCAAGGGGGCGCCGTTTCATCGAACGGGAATCCTTTGACGCATGGCGCGCCCCGGCTAAGGTCGCCGCGCAACAACTCGCCGAAGGACACTTTCCCCATGCCGCTTCGTCGTCACGTCCTGCTGCTGGCCGCCGCCGTCAGCCTCGCCGCGCCCGCCGCTTTCGCCTCGACCGACCAGGCGCTGAAGGCCGCCATCGCCTCGCCCAACCGTCCGGCCGGCGACGTCGCCCGCGACGGCGCGCGCCATCCCTATGAGAGCCTGACCTTCTGGGGGCTGAAGCCGAAGCAGACGGTGATCGAAATCTCCCCCGGCGGCGGCTACTGGACCGAGATCCTGGCGCCGTACGCCAAGGCCACCGGCGGGACCTACATCGCCGGCGTCGCCGACCTGTCGAACCCCAAGCTGTCGGAAGGCGCGCGCAAGGGCCGCGCCGACTTCGAGGCCCGCTTCGCCGACGCCGCCAAGTACGGCAAGCCCCAGTTCGTGAACTTCGGCGCCGTGTCGGGACCGCTGGGCGCGCCGGGCTCGGCCGATCTCGTCCTGACCGCCCGCAACGTCCACAACTGGACGGTTCAGCCGGGCATGGCCGACAAGGTCTTCGCGGACTTCTTCGCCGTTCTGAAGCCGGGCGGCGTCCTGGCGGTCGAGGACCACCGGGCCGATCCGCGCTCGGAGAAGGCCGCCGGCGCCGATGGCTACCTGAACACGGCGACGGTCGTCGCCCTGGCCGAGAAGGCGGGCTTCAAGCTGGACGCCCAGTCCGAGATCAACGCCAATCCCAAGGACACCAAGGACCATCCGTTCGGCGTCTGGACCTTGCCGCCGACCCGGCGCACGGCCCCGGGCGGCCAGCCGGCGGACCCGAACTTCGACCGCACCAAGTACGAGGCGATCGGCGAGAGCGACCGCATGACGCTGCGCTTCCGCAAGCCGGCCTGACTTTGGCCAAGGTCAGCGGCGACGCTGGAACGGTTTCAGCGTACGCGTACATGGGGGCATGATGGGGTCTATCCAGCAGTGGTCGCGCAGGAGCGTCCTGGCCGGCGCGACCGCGCTCAGTCTTTCGGGGTGCGGCAAGTCCAAGGACAAGGCCGCCCCCGCTGACAAGGCGCGGCCCGAAAGCCTCGAGGCGGTGGTCGCCGGCGACTGGCGGCTGCCCGCGGATCGCGCCCGCGATCGCTGGCGCCACCCGGTCGAAACCCTGAAGTTCTGGGGCCTCGCGCCCGGCCAGACCGTCGTCGAGTTCTGGCCAGGGGCGGGATGGTACACCGACATTCTCGCGCCCTTCCTGGCCGACACCACGGGCAAGCTCTACGAGGCCTTGCTGGAGACCAACAATCCGGCCGACCCGGCGGCCGCGGAGATCGTCGAGGCCTATCGGCGCAAGGTCACGGGCGCGAAGAAAGTCTATGGCGAGGTGACCTTCACCGCCTTCGGGCCGACCAGCGGTCCGGTGGCGCCGGCGGGCAGCGCCGACCTTGTCCTGTTCCTGCGCAACCTGCACAACTGGATGGCCGGCGGCATCGCCGAGAAGGCCTTCAAGGACGCCCTGGCCGCCTTGAAGCCAGGCGGGGTTCTGGGGATCGAGGAGCATCGCGGAGAACCGGGACGGGTCCAGGACGTGCTGGCCGCCGACGGCTATGTCCAGCAGGACTACGTGATCCAGATGGCCAAGGAGGCCGGCTTCGTGCTGGCCGCGACCAGCGAGATCAACGCCAATCCCAAGGACACCAAGGACCATCCGTTCGGCGTCTGGACCCTGCCGCCCACGCGCCTGTCGGCGCCGCGCGGCGAGCCGGCCGAGCCGGGCTTCGACCACGCCAAGTACGACGCGATCGGGGAGAGCGACCGCATGACCCTCAAGTTCGTGAAGCCGAAATGAAACGCAGCTTCGCCCTGATGCTGGGCGTCGCGCTGGTCGCCGCCGCCACGCCCGCCTTGGCCGAGAAGGCCGCGCCGGCTGGCCGGGTCATGATGTTCCTGGACAAGTTCCTGAAGGTGCCGCCAGCCGAAAGGTCTCGCGTCAAGCTCAGCTACGCCATCCGCCATGACGACAAGCCAGTGGGAAATCTCAAGGCCACGCTGGTGGAGAAGAACGGGGCGCGGACGCCCTTGCCGATCAACGCCGACGGCTATTTCGAGCGGTTGCCCACTCTCGCCCAGCTGCAGGACGATCCGCAGATCGTCTTCGACGTCCCCGCCGACTGGAAGATG
>JAYRLX010000432.1:0-3125 GCA_041905125.1 Caulobacter sp.
AGGTTCCTTCAAGCTCACCTCACCTGAACGGCGGCTCGTCGAAGGCCCGCAGCTTGCGCGAGTGCAGGTTCGGGCCCTCGGCGTGCAGCAGCTTGCAGGCCATGATGCCGATCTGCAGGTGCTGGCTAATCGCCCGCTCGTAGAAGGCGTTGGCCTGGCCGGGCAGCTTGATCTCGCCGTGCAGCGGCTTGTCCGACACGCAGAGCAGCGTCCCGTACGGCACCCGGAAGCGGTAGCCCTGGGCCGAGATCGTCGCCGACTCCATGTCGATCGCCACCGCCCGGCTCTGGTTGAAGCGCAGGGCCGAAAGGCTGTGGCGCAGTTCCCAGTTGCGGTCGTCGGTGGTGACGACGGTGCCGGTGCGCAGGCGCTTTTTCAGCTGGTCGCCGGAATCACCGCTGATCGCCTTGGCCGAGTCGTAGAGAGCGCGTTGCACCTCGGCGATCGACGGGACCGGGATTTCCGGCGGCAGCACGGCGTCCAGCACATGGTCGTCGCGCAGATAGGCGTGGGCCAGCACGTAGTCGCCGATGGTCTGGGTGTCGCGCAGACCGCCGCAGTGGCCGATCATCAGCCAGGCCTGCGGGCGCAGCACCGCCAAGTGGTCGCAGATCGTCTTGGCGTTGGAGGGGCCGACGCCGATGTTGACCAGCGTCACGCCAGAGCCGCCCGGCGCCATCAGGTGGTAGGCCGGCATCTGGTGCTTGCGCCAGGTCGACTCCGCCACCGCCAGCTCCGGATTGACCGTATTGGCGGTGATGGTCAGGCCGCCCGAGCACGACAGGGCCGTATAGGGGCTGTCGGGCGCCTTCAGCTGGGCGATGCCCCAGCGCACGAACTCGTCGACATAGCGGTGATAGTTCGTGAACAGGATGAACTGCTGCACGTCCTCGGCCGGAGCGCCGGTGTAGTGCTTCAGGCGGGCCAGCGAGAAGTCGGTGCGCAGGCCGTCGAACAGCGACAGCGGCCGGGTCTCCTCCAGCGCCGGGCTCCAGACGCCGTCGGCGATCTCGTCGCCGATGAAGGCTAGGTCCGTGGTCGGGAAGAAGCGGGCGATGTCCTCGCTGCGGACGTCGGCCTGGTTCAGGTCGATCGTGGCGTCCAGCACGTAGGGATAGGGGATCTCCTGACGCGAGCGGTCGACCTCGATCTCGACGTCGAAGTCGTCCATCAGCAGCGTCAGCTGCTCGACCAGATAGTCCTTGAACTGGGCCGGCTTGGTCACCGTGGTCGAATAGATCCCCGGACGGCTGACGCGGGCGTAGGAACGGGCCAGCTTGGGCGGCAGCGCCTCGGGATCGTAGGTCAGCCGCAGCTCCGGATAGGCGAAGCTGCCGTCGAACCGCGCCTGCGGGTCGGGCCGTGTTCCGTTTTCGAGATAGGCGCGGAGGGCGTCGCGGAGAGCGCCGACGGCGCGTTCGTATTCGTCATTGAGCCGTTCGACGACGGCGATTGCTTTTTCTTGGTTTGACATGACGCCTTATAGCGGCGTTCCGCGACAATGGCGAGACACCGGACCCATTCGTGGGAATGATTTCTTACTTAGCGCGGATGAGGAAACCCCGGCGCCTTCCGTCTCTACAGACTGAGCCTGTTTTCGCGCTTTGCCCGCAAACGACCCAGCCTTGCTCTACCGAAGGGCATGGACGAACCCGCGCCGGTCGGCCAAAAGGGCGGAAATGATCAAGGACGGCATAGATGGCGGGGCGGGCGTTCTCGCGCGTCATGTCTTCCGCAAACCAGACTACGCCGTCGGCGCTGCATCCGGCGCCAGGGGGACCGAATGAACAAACGCTTCGCCTTACTGATCGTCGCGGCCATGGTCCTCGGCGTCGCCGTGGGCTGGGCCATCAACCAGACGATGGACCCGACCCAGGCCAAGGCCGCCGCCAACAGCCTGTCGCTGGTCACCGACATCTTCCTGCGCCTGATCAAGATGATAATCGCGCCGCTGGTGCTGACCACCCTGGTGGCCGGCATCGCCCACATGGAGGACGCCGCCGCCGTCGGCCGGATCGGCGCCAAGACCATGGCCTGGTTCATCACCGCCTCGGCCGTGTCCCTGCTGCTGGGCCTCTTGATGGTCCACCTGCTGGATCCGGGCGCCAACCTGAACCTGGCGCACATGGACATCGAGGGGACGAAGACGGCGGCGACCACCGACGCCTTCACGCTGAAGGGCTTCATCACCCACCTGGTGCCGACCTCGATCTTCGACGCCATGGCCAAGAACGAGATCCTGCAGATCGTCGTCTTCGCCCTGTTCGTCGGCACCGCCGTCGCCTCGCTGGACAACAAGGCCCCGCAGATCCTGGAGCTGGCCGAGCAGGCCGCCCAGGTGATGCTGAAGGTCACGGGCTTCGTCATGAAGCTGGCCCCGCTGGCCATCTTCGCGGCCCTGGCCTCGACGATCGCCACGCAAGGCGTCTCGATGCTGGCCGTCTACGGCAAGTTCGTGCTGGGCTTCTACGCCACCATGGGCGTGCTGTGGGGCCTGCTGTTCCTGGCCGGCCTGGCGGTGCTGGGCAAGCGGGTCCTGCCGCTGTTCGGCGTGATCCGCGACCCGGCCCTGCTGGCCTTCTCGACCGCCAGCTCGGAAGCCGCCTATCCGCGCATCCTCGACAGCCTGCCCAAGGTGGGCGTGCGCCGCCGCATCGTCTCGTTCGTCCTGCCGCTGGGCTACTCGTTCAATCTCGACGGCTCGATGCTGTACTGCACCTTCGCGACCATGTTCATCATGCAGGCCCACGGCGTGCACCTGACGGTCCAGCAGCAGATCTTCATGCTGCTGCTCTTGATGGTGACCTCCAAGGGCATCGCCGGCGTGCCGCGCGCCTCGCTGGTCGTGATCATGGCCACCCTCACCTATTTTGGCCTGCCGGAAGCCTGGATCGCGCTGGTCCTGGGCGTCGACCACCTGCTGGACATGGGCCGCAGCGCCACCAACGTCGTCGGCAACAGCGTCGCCGCCGCCGTGGTCGCCAAGTGGGAAGGCGAACTGGACGAGATCGACCCGAACGCCGAAGGGGCCACGATCTAAGCCAGCTTTTGATACGCGTTTCGAACGGCCCGCACCCTAGCTGGTGCGGGCCGTTTTCATGTCCAGCTGATACTGTACAGTAAAA
>JAYRLX010000028.1:0-17725 GCA_041905125.1 Caulobacter sp.
ATATAATCGGTCGGGGTATTATTAAAAAAACTCACACCCCGCCCCCGCGCGTCGCGCGCCGAGCCGGGACCGCCGGGAGCGCCACGCTTCCTGCGGTCCCGGGTCTTCGCTGCGCGTCGCCCGGGATGACAGCTTCGGCGGCTTTGCGCTCCCAATGTCGGTAAACGGACATTCCTCGCGGCGCCTTGTTGCCGGAACGCCACAGCTTAACACCTTGAAAACGCTTGTCGCCGGGCTGTCACAAATCGGTGGCGGAAGCGTCACGGACCCCCGTTAAGCCCGGCTTCAACCTGATCCACCTCGAGACGGGTGAGAGGACAGGGGCGCCTTTCAAGGGGAATTCTCAAATGAGCATCAAGACCTCGCTGGTCGCCGGTTCGGCGCTGGCCGTCGCGCTCGCGATCGGCATGGGCGCGACCGCCCAGGCCCAAGACATGAGCTACAAGTGGAGCGGCGCTCCGCAGTTCAGCAACGACGACACCTCGTTCAAGGTCCGTGGCCGGATCCTGTTCGACTACGTCGGCCAGGACATCAAGCGCGATGGCCCCGGCGGCGACTTCAAGACCAGCAACGCCCGCGGCCGTCAGGTTTTCCTCGGCGTCGAAGGCAAGCTGAACAGCTACTTCGCCTATAAGGCCGAAGGCGGCGCCGTGAACGGCGGCGGCTGGAGCTGGGATGACGCGGTCATCGAATACAAGCCCAGCGAGCCGGTCTCGATCCTGTTCGGCAACGTGAAGGTCGCCGGCCTCGAGAACCTGACCTCGACCCGCTTCACCACCTTCATGGACCGTGGTCCGTACGGCGACTTCGGCGTCGACAGCTACCTGCTGGGCGTGGTCGGCAAGTACAGCGGCTACAACTACTCGGTGTCGCTGGGCGTCCAGGGCGCCAGCCTGAACAACAACGACGTGGCCAACGCCAGCGCCGACTCCAAGGAGCGTCTGGCGATCACGGCCCGCGGCCACTACGCGCTGCTGAACACCGACGCCAACAAGCTGCACCTGGCCGTGTCGTACCGTTACCGCAACCGCGGCGACGAAGGCGCCTTCGCCTACACCGGCCGCACGAACACCGCCTACAGCAACGCCACGTTCTACACGACGGGCGGCATCGGCAACCGTGACAAGACCGTCGCCGTCGAAGGCGCCTGGGTCCACGGCTCGCTGTCGGTCCAAGGCGAATATTCGAACATCGACGTGACCCGCGTCGGTGGCGCCAACATCGGCGACGATCCGAAGATCAAGGTCGGCTACGCTTTCGTCAGCTTCTGGCCGACGGGCGAGACCCGCAACTACGATGCGACCACCGGCGAGTTCAAGCGTCCGAAGATCCTGAACCCGGTCACGGCCGGCGGCTTCGGCGGCGTGGAACTGGCGGTCCGCTACGACATGGCCGACACCCGCGACGCCTACAAGACCCTGAAGGTGAAGCCGGCGACGTCGCAAGCCGGCGAATACACCGGCTGGACGGTCGGCGTGAACTACTACCCGACGTCGTATGTCCGCTTCATGGCCAACTACACCGACGGCAAGGTCGACAACTACGGCCCGAACCAAGACTTCGACCTGAAGCAGTTCCAGCTGCGCGCTCAGCTCGACTTCTAAGCGTCTCAAACATCGGGGCGGGCCGCGCGGCGGTCCGCCCCTTCCTCTCTCCCTCTAGGAGTTCGTCATGAAGAAGCTTCTGTCCTGCGCGGCCGCCGCCGTGGCCCTCTCGGGTCTGGCCGCCGCCCCCGCCCACGCCGCCCGCGACTACGTCTGGGCCGCCGGCTCCTCGACCGTGTTCCCGTTCGCCACCCGCACCGCCGAAAACTTCGCCAAGAAGTCCGGCAAGAAGGCTCCGAAGGTTGAAAGCCTCGGCACCGGCGGCGGCATCAAGCTGTTCTGCTCGGGCACCGGCGAAGGCTTCCCGGACATCGCCAACGCCTCGCGTCCGATGAAGAAGGCCGAGTTCGACGCCTGCGCCGCCAAGGGCGTCAAGGACATCATCCAGATCAAGATCGGCTTCGACGGCATCGTGATCGCCACCGACAAGGACGGCGCCGACTACAACTTCAAGACCGAGAACCTGTACATGGGTCTCTCGAAGACGGTCCTGAAGGGCGGCCAGTTCGTCGCCAACCCGAACAAGAACTGGGACGACGTGGCCGGCGGCCTGCCGGGCAACCGCATCCAGGTCTACGGTCCGCCGCCGACCTCGGGCACCCGCGACGCCTTCGTCGAGCTGGCCATCGAAGCCGGCGCCCGCAAGTATCCGACCCTGGACGCGATCCGCTCGGACAACGAAAAGAAGTTCAAGTCGCTGGTCGACCCGCTGCGTAACGACGGCTGGATCGACGCCGGTGAGAACGACAACGCCATCGTCGGTACCCTGACCAAGACCCCGGGCTCGCTGGGCGTCTTCGGCTGGTCCTACCTCGAAGAGAACATGGACAAGATCAAGGGCGCGACCGTCAACGGCGTGAAGCCCTCGCCGCAGACGATCGCCGACGGCAGCTACCCGCTGTCGCGCTCGCTCTACATCTACGTCAAGAAGGCCAACATCGGCGTCACGCCGGGCCTGGAAGAATTCCTGAAGGAGTTCACCTCGGACGCCGCGACGGGCCGTGGCGGCTACCTGCAAGGCCGCGGTCTGATCCCGCTGCCCCCCGGTCAGCATGACGGCCAGAAGCAGATCCTGAACAACAAGACCGTGATGGGTCGTCCGGCCGCCTAATCCGCGCGCTTGGAGACACTCACGTCGGATCGACGCCGTGGTCCTATGGGCCACGGCGTTTTTCTTTGTATAGTGGGGGCGCCGGGCCGCCTTTCGCCGCCCCGCCGCGGTCGCCGTCCGGCGACGCGTCCCCGACCCTGAAGGGCCATGATTCTCGTCGCGCTCGCCGTCGTCCTCCTCCTCGTTCTGCTGAACGGGGTTTTCGCCATGTCCGAACTGGCCGTCGTCTCGGCTCGCAAGGCCCGCCTGCAAGGCTTCGCCGACCGGGGCGACAAGGGGGCTAAGCTGGCCCTCGACATGGCCGAGCATCCGACCCGGTTCCTGTCGGCCGTGCAGGTCGGCATCACCCTGATCGGCATCTTCGCCGGCGCCTACGGCCAGGCCACCATCGCCGGGGCGTTGGACGCCTGGCTCGAGCACAGCGTTCCGACCCTGGCCAAGTACTCCGAGGCCATCGCCACCGGCATCGTCGTCGTCGGCCTGACCTATGTCTCGGTGATCCTGGGCGAGCTGGTCCCCAAGCGCCTGGCCCTGATGTTCCCCGACGCCATCGCCCGCCGCATGTCGCCCTTCCTGGCCGTGATGGCCACGGTGCTGCGCCCGTTCGTCACCTTGCTGACCGTCTCGACCGCGGCGGTGCTGAAGCTGATGGGCGTGCGCGACGAGCGCAACAGCGGCATCACCTCCGAGGAGGTCGAGACCGTCCTGGCCGAAGGCGCCGACGCCGGCCTGATCGAGCCCGAGGAGCGGGCGATGATCAACGAGGTCCTGCGCCTGGGCGACCGCCCGGTCCGCGTGGCCATGACCCCGCGCCGCGACCTCTTCTGGGTGTCGCTGGCCGACGATGACGAGACGGTGCTCAAGGAGATCCGCGCCAGCGCTCACTCGCGCATCCTGGTCGCCACCGAGGACGACCTGGACGGCGACATCGGCGTCGTCCTGAAGAAGGACCTGCTCGACGCCTGCCTGTCCGACGGCCCGCTGGACCTGAAGGCCCACGTCCAGCAGCCGGTCGCCATTCCCGAAACCATGTCGCTGCTGAAGGCCTTGGCGGTGTTCAAGCAGACCAGCCTGCACATGGCCCTGGTCGTCGACGAGTTCGGCTCGCTGCAGGGCGCGATCACGCCGCTGGACCTCTTGGAAATGATCGCCGGCGATTTCCCCGAGGACCACGACGACGACGAGACCCGCATCATCCGTCGCGACGACGGCAGCTGGCTGATCGACGCCCGCCTCGACATCCAGGAGCTGAACGATCACCTGGGCGAGAACTTCGAGGCCGATGGCGGCTATCACACCGTGGCCGGCCTGATCCTCGATCGCCTGGGCCGCATCCCCAGCGAGGGCGAGCACGTCGCCATGGGCGGCTTCGACATCGAGATCGTCGACATGGACGGCTCGCGGATCGACAAGGTGATCCTCAAGCCTGGCAAGCGGAAGAAGGACGAGGCCGAGGGCTAGGCGGCTCCGCTCTGCGGTCCGCCGCAGCGGAAGGCTGGTCCCGGCGCGGCCGCGATCTAGTCTAGGGGGGAGGAGACCCGATCATGATCATCGTTCTCGGCGAGGTTCTCGTCGCGCCCCAACATCGCGAGGCGGCGATCACCGTCGGCCTGGAGCACTGCGAGCGCTCGCGCGGCGAGCCCGGCTGCCTGTCGCACGACTGCTTCATCGACGCGGCGAACCCCGATCGCCTGCAGTTCGTCGAGCGCTGGCAAGACCTGGCCGCCCTGCAGGCCCACTTCGCGGTCCCGGCTTCGAGCCTGTTCGTCAAGGAGATGCAGGGCTTCGCCGTCTCCCCGCCGAAGATGAGCATCCTGGAGGCGGCCGAGGCGCTCAAGGGGCCGGCTTAGGAGCGGGGGTAAGGCGCTATCGGCCACCGCCGCAGGCCCCCACCTGACCACGCTCCGCGTGGTCGTCCGCCCCCGGAGGGGGCAGAAGGTGCGCGTTCCTTCTTCCCCCTATGGGGGAGGAGGGGGCAAGTACGAGCGTTCGCGGCGCTCTATGATCCGCGTATCCGGAATCGAACCGAACGATTTCAACCACTTCTCACTTTTACACGCGGCTCTGTGATCCGCGTTCAACCACGCCCCATACTCTTCCTTACCCGATGGCTTGGAAGGGACGTCCGGCCGGCGATCGTGACGGCTGTCGGGGGTGGTCGAGCGGGATCAAGGTTCGGGCTGAAATCGCCCGGACGGTCCGGGGACCGGGTCGCCAGCCCGGCCCGCCCGCCGGGGGCCTCTTTCGGAAGCGGGTTAAAACCCCGCGCGTCGAAGGCTCACCGGATAACGACTGCGCGGAGCGTCTAGGCTTCGTCGAAACGGTAATCACTACTCACACTCCGGACGAATGTCCGGGCGCTCCGCATCCCCTTCCGTCCCTTCAGCGGCCCGCCGCGTGAAGCCGATCTTTCATGCGCCCTCCCCCTCGATGGGGGAGGGTAGGGTGGGGGTGAACACGGCGGTCGATGCAGCGCTATGCGGTCAGCTCAGCGGATCACCCCCATCCCCGCCCTTCCCCCATCGAGGGGGAAGGGAGAGCGCCATAGGCCGGCGACGAACACCCAATTGAACGCCCGTATGACCCGCGACATAACTAGGCTTATGAACGCGCCCCACACCGCTCCCTTCCGCGACGCCCGCTATGCTCCTCGCGCGCTGGAGGTCGAGCAGGCGGGCGAGGCGCTGATCCTGCGCAATCCCAACCCCTATTCGGACGCGGTGCGGACCACGACCGAGCCCCTGGCGCGCTGGGCCAAGGAAGCGCCGGACCGGGTCTGGCTGGCCGAGCGGGTTCCCGGCGCGGACGGCTGGCGGACGACTGCCTATGCCGAGGCCAAGGACCAGATCGAGGCCCTGACCGGCGGTCTGGCGGGTCTCGGCCTGCAGCGTGGCCAGCCGCTGCTGATCCTGGCGCGCAACGGGATCGACCACGCCCTGATCGCCTACGCCGCCATGAGCCTGGGCGCGCCCGCCGCGCCGGTCTCGCCGCAATATGGGCTGAAGGGCGCGGACCTGACGCGGCTGCAGCATGCGGTCGAGCGGCTGAAGCCCGCGGCCGTCTATGCCGACGACGGCGAGGCGTTCGGCGAGGCCCTGGCCGCGCCGTTCCTGGCCGGCCTGCCGGTGATCGTCAGCCGCAACGCTCGCCCTGGCGACATCGCCTTCGCCGACCTCTTGAAGAGCGCGCCCCGCGCCTCCGTCGCCCAGCCCGACGACATCGCCAAGCTGCTGCTGACCTCGGGCTCGACCGGCAAGCCGAAGGCGGTGCTGTGCACCCACGCCAACATCGCCCTGAACGCCGCCCAGATCGAGGCGTGCTACGCCGACCCCGAGCCCCCGGTGCTGGTCAATTCCGCGCCCTGGAGCCACAGCCTGGGCGCCAACGCCATCCTGCACATGGTGCTGCACCGGGGCGGGACCCTGTACATCGACGCCGGCCAGCCGGTCCCCGGCCGCTTCGACGAGACGGTGCGGAACCTGCGCGAGGTGGCCACGACCTATCACAACATGGTGCCCGCCGGCTGGGCCATGCTGATCGGCGAGCTGGAGCGCGACGAGGCCCTGGCCGCCAAGTTCTTCGAGACGGTGCGGGTTCTGCAGTACGGCGGGGCGTCCATGGCCCAGTCGATCCTCGACCGCGTCCAGGCCGTGGCGGTGAAGACCGTGGGCGAGCGGATCACCTTCGCGGCCGGCTATGGCGCGACCGAGACCGGCCCGACCGCCTGCAACATCCACTGGCTGAACGCGCGCTCAGGCATGGTCGGCCTGCCGACGCCGGGCACCGCGGTGAAGCTGGTCCCGGCCGGCGAGGGCGGCAAGTTCGAGATCCGGGTGAAGGGGCCGCAAGTCTCGCCCGGCTATCTCGACCAGCCGGAAGCCACGGCCCAGGCCTTCGACGAGGACGGCTTCTATCGGCTGGGCGACGCCGCGCGGCTGGCCGATCCGGAGTCCCCCTCGGCGGGGCTCGTCTTCGACGGGCGCCTCGTGGAGAACTTCAAGCTGGCCAGCGGCGCGTTCGTCGCGGCTGGCGCGCTGCGGGTGGCGGTGGTCTCGGCGCTGGGCGGCCTGGTCTCGGACGCCATCGTCTGCGGCGAGGGGCGCGAGGGCATCGGCCTGATGCTGTTCCTCGACGCCAAGGCTTGCGAGCGGCTAGGGGACGCGGCGGCGCGGACGGCGATCAAGGAGCGCCTGGCGGCCTACAACCAGCAGGCCAAGGGCGGCACGGGCCGGATCGCCCGGGCCCTGATCCTCGACGGAGCGCCCGACGCGGCCAGCGGCGAGCTGACGGACAAGGGCTACATCAACCAGGCCCTGGCCCGCGAACGGCGTCCCGCCGAGCTGGAGCGGCTGTTCGCCGACAGCCCGGACGATGGAATTCTCGTTTTCTAAGCCGACTTCCCCGGCGAATGCCGGGGCCCAGATCGAACCCGCCACCGTGGGAGAGATCGTTCGGATCGGAGAGCGCGAACACTCCAGCCGCTCAGGCTGCATCTGGGCCCCGGCGTTCGCCGGGGAGGTCGGAAGGAGAAGTGAGCGCGCGAGTCACGCCCAGGCAGATTAGCAACTGCCCCCCGTAATACGTCCCCCAGACCGCCAGGCCGGTCGCGAAGCTCTCCGGCAACAGACCGCCGCGGGCGAAGATCATCAGGTCGGAGACCACGAACATCAGCGCGCCCAGCGCGACCCAGCCGCGCGGAAAGCGGCTCAGCCAGGCCGAGGCGGCCATCGCCGAGAGACCGGTGGCGTACAGCGCCACGCCCGGCGCGCCGGCCCGATCGGCGGGCAGGTGGAAGGCGACGCCCACGACCACGGGGATGAAGGCGGCCGCCGCCAGCAGGGCCGGGATCGAGGCCCCTCGCCGGTTACGCGCATAGAGGACGATCGCCGTGACATGTCCGGCCAGGAAGGCGAGGGCCCCGATGGTCAGGCCCGAGGTCACCAGCAGCACGTCGCCCAGCGCGCCCAAGGCCATCACCGCCGTCAGCAGCCAGCCGTCGGCCGAGCGCGCCTTCAGGCCGGCATAGAGCGCCAGCAGGCCGACGCCCGCGCCTTTCCAAAGCACCTCGGCCGGCGTCGAAAGATGTAGGCTCCAGCTGGCGATATAACTGACGCCCCCGATGATCGACGCGATCAGCGTCCACCGGGCCATCGTGGCCTGCGACATGGTCGGTTCCCCCTAAGCACGGCTCGCCCTGCCGGCGATGCTCGCGGCCGCCACGATGCCTCGCCGCGGCTTGGTCGCGCAATGCTGTTGCGTGACTTGGCGTAAATGTCGGAAGGAAGGACGACGGTACGGAGAAGACCATGAACGGCGCGGACGCCCTGATCACCACCCTGGCCGACAATGGCGTGACGGCCTGTTTCGCCAACCCCGGCACCAGCGAGATGCAGTTCGTCTCGGCCCTGGACCGCGAGCCGCGCATGCGCTCGGTGCTATGCCTGTTCGAGGGCGTGGCGACCGGCGCCGCCGACGGCTATGGCCGCATGGCCGGCAGGCCCGCCTGCACCCTGCTGCACCTGGGACCCGGCTACGCCAACGGCGCGGCCAACCTGCACAATGCCCGCCGGGCGTTCACGCCGGTGGTCAATGTCATCGGCGACCACGCCACCTATCATCGCGGCTTCGACGCGCCGCTGAACAGCGACATCGCCGCCCTGGCCGCGCCGAACTCCATCTGGGTCAAGTCGGCCGAAAGCGCCGACAGCGTCGGTCCCCTGGCCGCCGAGGCGATCGTCGCCAGCTACGGGACGCCGGGCGGCAACGCCTGCCTGATCCTGCCGGCCGACGCGGCCTGGAACGAAGCGACCGTGAAGGGGCCGGTGGTCGCGCCGCCCGCCTTCGCCGCGCCGGACCCCGCCGCCGTCGAGGCCGCGGCCAAGGCCTTGGGCTTCGCCAAGAAGCCGGTCCTGCTGCTCGGCTCGGGCGCCTGCGGTGAGGCCGCGCTGGCCGCCGCCGGGCGCCTCGCCGCCCACGGCGTCCGGGTGCTGACCGACACCTTCACCGCCCGCCAGGCGCGGGGCGAGGGGCGCTTCCGTCCCGACAAGCTGCCCTATTTCGCCGAGCAGGCTCTGAAGGACCTCGACGGCGTCGACCTGATGATCCTGGTTTCGACCCAGCGCCCCGTCGCCTTCTTCGCCTATCCGGACCGCCCCAGCGTGCTGACGCCCGAAGGCTGTTCGGTCGAGACCCTGTGCGGTCGCGAGGTTGACGCGGCGGCGGCGCTCACCGCGCTGGCCGATGCGGTCGGCGCGCCGGCGCAGGCGACGGTCGAGACCTACGCGGCGCCCGACGCCCCCTCGGGTCGCCTGGACGCCTGGGCGATCGGCGCTTCGGTGGCGCGTCATATGCCGACGGACGCGGTGATCTCGGACGACGCGGTGACGGCGGGCCTGCCGATCTTCACCCAGACCCGGAGCGCCCGGGCCCACGACTGGCTGTCCCTGACCGGCGGCGCGATCGGCCAGGGCATCCCGCTGGCGATCGGCGCGGCGGTGGCCTGCCCCGATCGCAAGGTCCTGGCGCTGACCGGCGACGGCGCGGGCATGTACACGGTGCAGGGCCTCTGGACGATCGTCCGCGAGAAGCTGGACGTCACCGTCGTGGTCTTCGCCAACCACGCCTACCGGATCCTCGGCATCGAGCTGGGGCGGACGGGGGCGGGCAATCCCGGACCGGCGGCGTCGAAGCTGCTGGATCTGGGCGATCCGCGCATGGACTGGATCCAGCTGGCCCAGGGCATGGGTATGGCCGCCGAACGGGCGGACACGGCTGAGGCCTTCGACGACGCCTTCGCCCGGGCCATGGCGACGCCGGGGCCGCGCCTGATCGAAGCGGCGATGGGCTAGGCTCAAAAGAAAAGGCCCGCCGGGATCGCTCCCGGCGGACCTTCCTCATTCAGGCGAGAGGGCTGGGATCAGCCCTTGACCTTGTTGGTCGGCAGCTTGCAGCCGCCGCCGATGCCCTTGGCCTGCACGCAGGACAGGAACTCCTTGGCGGCCGGCTTGGCGACGCCGATCGGATAGCCCAGCACCCAGCCCGGCAGGCCGTCCGAGCAGGCCACTTCGACGAAGCCTTCGGTGTCGGTCGCGCCGATGATGCGGGCGTCCGAAACGGTGCACGAGGCCTTGTTGAAGCCGACCAGGTCCTTGGTCAGGCGAGCGAACTGCGTGTCCTTCTTGGTGAAGGAGCAGCGGTAGCCGTTCAGCTCGGCGGTGACGCAGTCATAGACCTTGCCTTCGGTGGCGGTGAAGACGGCGATGCCGCCGACGTCGCTGCCCTTGCACTTCAGCTCAACGATTTCCTTCTTCGGGTCGTTGGTCGGCAGCATGCCGTACTTCTCGACGTCGCAGGGGAAGCCGGCCTTGGCGGCGAGCTTGGTGTAGAAGCCGGCCTGCTCGGTCTGGGCCGCGACCGCGTCGGTCATGGTGCAGCCGCCGCCGACGAAGCCGGCCTGGGCGCAGGGGATCGAGCGGACGAAGGCGCCGGTGGCGGCCGTCTGCTGATAGACGTAGCCCTTGCCGTCCTGGCAGGCGACTTCGAAGTAGTTGTCGCTCTTGGTGCTGAGCACGTAGCGGCGATCCTTGACCGCGCAGTTGGTGTTCGCCGCGCTGTTCAGGGTGTCGACCACGTTCAGCTGGGTCTGACGGGTGGTCAGCTTACAGCTGACGTTGCCGCCTTCTTCGTACAGCAGGCAGCTGTTGACCGAGACTTCGCCGTTGATGTTCAGCGGCGCGACGGTCTGGACGATGTAGCCCGAGCCGCCCTTACAGGCGACTTCGAAGTACGAGTTCTTGGCGCCCGAGCCGATGGCGCGGGTGTTCTCGATATCGCAGCTCACGCCGCCCTTCTTGACGTAGGGCGCCAGGGCCGCGCCCTGGTTGGCGTTGCCGGGCAGGATACAGGCCAGGCCGCCGACCTTGCCGTCCGGACCCGGCTGGCTCGATTCGAGGCAGGTATAGACCTGCGGCGCGGCGTCCTTCTTGGCGATCGCCGCGAAGCCCATGCCTTCACTACAGGCGACTTCGTAGTACTTGGCGCCGGCCTTCTTGTCCTCGCCGATGAAGCGGGCGTCCGAAACCGTGCAGCTCGCGCCGCTGGCCTGGATGACGGCCGGCGCTTCTTTCATGCCGATTTCGCGCGCCTTGGCGTCGATGGCGGCGGGCTTGCCCTTCTCTTCCTTCGGCGCCGAAATGACGGCGGCCGGCACGAGAATGGCGACCGCGAGGGCGGCCGACAGGCCGATCGCGAAAGGCCTCATGGGAAACATCTCCTGGGTGGATTCCTCGCGCGGACATAAGCGCGTGCTTGCATCGGGGGTCAAGATACCGTCCGACATAGGCGCGATCTTGGCGGCCCTGGCGGTCAAAAAATGGGTTAGGGGACGGAATGCGCGACGGGTTCGAGGATGAGGCGGGCGGCGAGGCCGAAGCGCCGAAGAAGGCTGGGCGCCTGGTCTATCCTTTCGAGACGGCGCCGGAGCAGGGCTCGGGCGAGGCGGTCGAGGTGGCGCCGGGCGTGCTTTGGCTGCGCATGCCGCTGGGCGGCTCGCTGCAGTTCATCAATGTCTGGGCGATCGAGGACGGCGAGGGCTGGGCGATCGTCGACACCGGCGTGCAGACGCGCGAAACCAGCCAGGCCTGGCGCGCGGCCTTCGCCGGAGCCCTGGGCGGCCGGCCGATCACCCGGGTCATCGTCACCCATCTGCATCCGGACCATATCGGCCTGGCCGGCTGGATCACGCGCAAGTTCGACTGCCGCCTGTGGATGACGCGGCTGGAGTACTTCCAGTGCCGGATGCTGGTGGCCGACACCGGTCGCGAGGCGCCCGAGGACGGGGTGAAGTTCTTCCGCGCCGCCGGCTGGGACGAGGACGCGATCGAGAACTACAAGGCCCGCTTCGGCGGCTTCGGCAAGGCGATCTACGCCCTGCCCGACAGCTATCGCCGCCTGAGCGACGGCGAGGATTTCGAGATCGGCGGCCGGACCTGGACCGTCGTGACGGGCCAGGGGCATTCGCCCGATCACGCCTGCCTTTGGTGCCCAGAGTTGAACGTCCTGATCTCGGGCGACCAGGTGCTGCCGCGCATCTCGTCCAACGTCTCGGTGTTCCCGACCGAGCCGGACGCAGACCCGTTGAGCGACTGGCTGCGCTCCCTGGCCAAGGTCAAGGCGACCGTGCCGGACGACGTGATCGTCCTGCCGGCGCACAATGATCCGTTCGAGGGCCTCCACACCCGGATCGACGGCCTGATCTCGGGGCACGAGCGCGGCCTGGCGCGGCTGGAGAAGAAGCTGGCCGACCCCAAGCGCGTGGTCGACACCTTCGGCGCGCTGTTCGCCCGGCCGATCGGTCCGGACCTGCTGGGCATGGCGACGGGCGAGGCGCTGGCGCACCTGAACTGCCTCATGCGTCGCGGGCGCATCGAGCGGACGACCGACGGCGAGGGCGTCGCATGGTACGCGGCGATTTCTAGCGAAGACTAAAAACGCGCGTTTGACATTTCGCGTGCGAAGCATGACGCTTAGCCCATGCCTGTCGCGCAAGACCGCCGCCTGATCTTCCTGCTCAACGCCGGCCATCGGCGCGTGCAGCGCTGGCTGGAAGCCAGGATGGCGGCGAAGGGCGGACTGACCGCGGCGCAGTCGGGCGTGCTGTTCTATCTTGGCGACTGCGACGGCGCCCTGATCGGCGAGGCGGCGGACGCCCTGGACCTGGCCCCCTCGGCCATGACCGGCCTGATCGACCGCATGACCAAGGCCGGGCTGGTCGAGCGCCGCGCCGACCCCAAGGACGGGCGGGCCATGCGCCTGCACCTGACCGACAGGGGCCACGCGGCGCGGGAAGAGGCCAAGGCTGGCCTGATGGGGATCAAGGCCCAGTTGCTCGAAGGCTTCACGGAAGACGAAATCGACGTGGTCGCGCGCTGGCTGGCCAGCCTGCAGACCAAGTTCCCCAAGGGAGACGCCTGACATGACGGACCTCGTAAAAGTCGAGATCGACGCGGGGGTGATGACCCTCACCCTGGCGCGACCGGAGAAGAAGAACGCCCTCTCGAACGACATGTACGGCGCGCTGGCCGACGGCCTGGAGCGCGCGGAGAAGGACCCGGCGATCCGTGTCGTGGTCTTCCAGGCGGATGGCGACAGCTTCACCGCAGGCAACGACCTGCAGGACTTCGCCGCCCAGGCGACGGGCAGCTTCACGGGCGAGCGCCACGTGTGGCGGTTCCTGAAGGCCCTGGCCCACGCCACGCGGCCGCTGGTCGCCGCCGTTCAGGGGCAGGCGGTCGGCGTCGGCACGACCATGCTGCTGCATTGCGACCTCGTCTATGTGACGCCGGACGCGCGGCTGACCGTGCCTTTCGTCAACCTGGCCCTAGTGCCGGAAGCGGCGTCCAGCTGGCTGCTGCCGGCGCGGATCGGCCACGCCCGCGCCTACGCCATGTTCGCCCTGGGCGAGGCGGTGGACGGCGCGACGGCCGTGGCCTGGGGCCTCGCTAACGCCGCGATCGAAGCGGGTGAGCTGCGGACCCGGGCGCGCGCCGCCGCCGACCAGCTGGCCAAGCGTCCGCTGGGGGCCCTGACCACGACCAAGCGCCTGATGCGCGACGCCGAAAAGATCGCGGCGCTGATGGACGTCGAGGGCGCCGAGTTCGCCGCCCGACTGCAGACCGCCGAAGCGCGCGAGGCGTTCATGGCCTTCATGGAACGCAGGCCTGCGGACTTCACAAAGGTGGGCTAAGCTCACCACGACAACACGATCTGGGAGGATCGCATGGCGGATCGGATCACCTCGCCCTTCGGGGCCAAGTCGACGGCGCGCGAGGTGGTCGCGGGCCACGATCTTTCCGGCAAGGTGGCTATCGTCACCGGCGCGGCGACCGGCATCGGCGTCGAGACCGCGCGAGCCCTGGCCGACGCCGGCGCGGAGGTCATCATCGCCGCCCGCAAGCCTGAGCTGGGCGAGGAGATCGCCAACCAGATCAACGAAGAGGTCGGCATGAAGCGGGTCAGCTTCGGCATGCTGGACCTGTCGAGCCTGGAGGCCGTCCGCCACTTCGCTCATCGCTGGGGCGACCGGCGGCTGAATCTCTTGATCAACAACGCCGGGGTCATGGCCTGCCCGCTGGCGCGCACGGTCGACGGGCTGGAGATGCAGATCGGCACCAACCACTTCGGCCACTTCCTGCTGTCGGTGCTGCTGGCCCCGAACCTGGTCGACGGCGCCGCCCATTCCGGCGACCGCTCGCGCCTGGTGTCGCTGTCCTCGATCGGCCATCGCCGCTCGCCGGTGAACTTCGAGGACCCGAACTACCTGACCCGGCCCTACGACAAGTGGGAGGCCTACGGCCAAGCCAAGACCGCCAACAGCCTGTTCGCGGTCGGGTTCGACAAGCGATTCAAGGACAGGGGCGTCAACGCCAACGCCGTCATGCCCGGCGGCATCATGACCCCGCTGCAGCGCCATCTGCCGATCGAGGAGCAGCGCGCGCTGGGCTGGCTGGACGAAAATGACCAGCCGCGCGAAGGCTTCAAGACGACCGAGCAGGGCGCGGCCACCAGCGTCTGGGCGGCCGTGGGCGACGAGCTGGAAGGGATCGGCGGTCTCTATCTCGAGGATTGCAATCAGGCCGTCCCGTGGAGCAAGGAACAGCCGTGGGTCGGCGTCATGCCCCACGCCCTCGATCCCGAGGCGGCCGAAAAGCTGTGGGCCTTGTCGGTTGAAACCACCGGCGCCGGCGCGTGATTGGAGTTTAAGCCATGAGCCTGAAGGGCAAGACCCTGTTCGTCACCGGCGCCTCGCGCGGCATCGGTTTGGCCATCGGCCTACGCGCCGCGCGCGACGGCGCCAATGTCGTGGTCGCGGCCAAGACCGCGGAGGCCCATCCAAAGCTGCCGGGCACGATCTACACCGCCGCCGCCGAGATTGAGGCGGCGGGCGGCAAGGCCCTGCCGCTGGTCGTCGACGTCCGCGACGAGGCCAATGTCCAGGAGGCGGTCGAGAAGGCCGTCGCCACATTCGGCGGGATCGACATCTGCGTGAACAACGCCTCGGCCATCTCGCTGACCGGGACGCTATCGACCGACATGAAGCGCTACGATCTGATGCACCAGATCAATACGCGCGGCACGTTTCTGACCACCAAGACCTGCATCCCGTACCTCAAGAAGGCCGAGAACCCGCACGTCCTGATGCTGTCGCCGCCGCTGGACATGTCGCCGCGCTGGTTCGGGCCGCACGTGGCCTACACCATGGCCAAGTTCGGCATGTCGATGTGCGTCCTGGGCATGGCCGAGGAGTTCAGAGGCGAGGGCATCGCCTTCAACGCCCTGTGGCCGCGCACGGGCATCGCCACCGCCGCCATCCAGTTCGCCCTGGCCGGCGAGGAGGGCCTGCGCCACTGCCGCACGCCCGAGATCATGGCCGACGCGGCCTATGCGATCTTCAACAAGCCGTCGCGCGACTTCTCGGGCCAGTTCCTGATCGACGACACCTTCCTGTACGGCGAGGGCGTCCGCGAGTTCGACCACTACAAGGTCGATCCGACCGCCGCCCTGATGCCGGACTTCTTCGTGCCCGAGGACAGCGTTCCGCCGCCGGGGGTCAAGATCGGCTAGCGCTACTTGCCGGCCGCCTTGCGGCCGGCGACCGCCAGCGACTTGTGCGCCCACTCCAGCAGGATGTCCTGGTCGTCCAGCGCCTCGGTCGGGGCGGTCCAGTAGCTCATCGGCTTGTCCGATCCGAACGGCGCGAAGGCTTGGCAGCCGGCGGCCTCGAACTCCGGCCTCAGCGACTCGTCGGTCTTCAGGTAGAGGACGTCGTCGTCGATCAGGGCGAAGAACAGGCCGTTGGCGTAGATCCCGACGCCGCCGAACATCCGGCGGGCGGTGAGCTGGCCCAGCGGCCCCAATTGCTCCAGAACGAAGTCCCGATAGTCCGCAGAGACCGCCATGCCCGTTGTTGTCCGTCCCGCCACGCCCGCCGACGCAGGCCTGATCCACCAATTCATCCTCGATCTGGCCGAGTATGAAAAGCTGCTGGACACGGTCGCGGCGACGCAGGCCGACACCGAGGCGGCGCTGTTCGGCGCGCAACCGCGCGCCTTCGCCGACATCGCCGAGCTGAACGGCGAGCCGGTCGGTTTCGCCCTGTGGTTCTACAACTATTCGACCTTCGTCGGCCGGCACGGGATCTATCTGGAGGACCTGTTCGTGCGGCCGGCCGCGCGCGGCGCCGGCGCGGGCAAGGCGCTGCTGGCCAATCTCGCCAAGCGCTGCGTTGACGAGGGGCTCGGCCGCCTGGAGTGGTCGGTGCTCGACTGGAACGCGCCGTCGATCGCCTTCTACGACAGCCTGGGCGCGGCCTCGATGGACGAGTGGATCATCCGCCGCCTTACCGGCGAGGCGCTGCGCAAGCTGGCCGGCGGCTGACGCCTAGTCCAGCTGGTCGGCCTTGCGCAGGTCGGGGAACAGGAAGGCCCAGAGCCCGGTGACGGCCATGGCCCCCACGCCGCCGAACACCGCCGCGCCCACCGGTCCCAGCAGCCAGGCGACGGCGCCGCTCTCGACCTCGCCCAGCTCGTTGGAGGCGCTGATGAACACGCCCGAGACGGCGGCGACGCGGCCGCGCATGGCGTCGGGCGTTACGATCTGCACCAGGGTCTGGCGGACATAGACCGACAGCATGTCGGCCCCGCCCAGCACCGCCAGGGCCGCCACCGACAACCACTCCAGCTTGGAGAGGCCGAAAATCACGGTCGCCAGGCCAAAGACGGCCACGCCCGAGAACATGATCAGGCCGGCGTTACGGCGGATCGGATTGGCGGCCAGGTACAGTCCGACCAGGGTGGCGCCGATCGCGGGCGAGGCGCGCAGCAGGCCAAAGCCGCCAGGGCCGATGTGCAGCACGTCCTTGGCGAACACCGGAAGCAGGGCCGTGGCGCCGCCCAGGATCACCGCGAACAGGTCCAGCGAGATCGAGCCGAACACGATCTTGTTGTTCCAGACGTAGGAGAGGCCTTCCTTGATCAGTTCCATGCGCGAGCCCGGCTGCTGCTCGGGCTTGGTGGGCTTGCGGATCAGCAGGGCCAGCGAGGCGGCCGTCAGGTACAGGCCGAACGACGCGCCGAAGGCCAGGGCTGGGGAGTGGATCAGCAGCAGGCCGCCGAGGGCCGGGCCAACGATCGAGCCGGCCTGCCAGGACAGCGAGTTCCAGGCGATGGCGCGCGGCAGCAGGGGGCGCGGCACCAGCATCGGACCCATGGCGCTGCTGGCCGGCGACAGGAAGGCGCGGCTGGCGCCGAACATCACCGAGATGGCGAAGATTGGCCACAGCTGGTGCGAGCCCATCAGGGCCAGGATCAGCAGGGCGGCGGCGCTGATCGCGTCCAGCGCCAGGGTCGCGGCGACGATCAGCTTGCGGGTCCGGCGGTCCGCCGTCTCGCCGGCGACCAGGGTCAGCAGGAACAGCGGCAGGAACTGCGCCAGGCCGATCATGCTGACCATGAAGGCCGACTCGCCGACCGACTTGGTCATGCGGGCGATCGCGTAGACCTGCCACCCCAAGGCCACCGACTGGATCTGCACGCCCAGGGTCGAGCTGAACCGCGCCACCCAGAACAGAAGGAAGTCACGCTCCCGCAACAAGGCGCGGGTAGACGTATCGGCGGCGTCGGCTGAGGCGGGATCGGACATTGGGTCGCAACATAGGGCGAAGCTCCCAGGCCGCAACGTTATTGACCTGATAAACGCTTGGCCCTACAGCGCGCGCACCAAATGGAGGTCTCAGGGCATGCGACGCCTGCGACGAATGCTGCGCGAACGCGCCACGATCTGAACCTCTCCCTCGCGCCTTCGCGTCGGGAGCCCCCGACGTTCTTTCGCATTTCCCGAAGGCCGATGACCTCCGTTCCAAAGACCCTCGATATTTCGCCCGCCTATCCGCCGCTGGTCCACGAGACCCCGGCCATGGAGGCCGCCGTCACCGCCCTGATCGACCGGGTGTTCG
>JAYRLX010000433.1:0-3115 GCA_041905125.1 Caulobacter sp.
TGTGGCTGGCCCAGCAGGCCAAGCTTGTCCAGCGCTGGCCGAACGCTCGGCTGGAGGCCGCGCCCCGAGGCGGCCACTACGTCCACAAGGACGCCCAGGACTGGTTCGTCGGCCAAGTTTCGGACTTCCTGGCGGTTCTCCCCGAGCGCTAAAACGTCTTCCGCACCCGCAGCTGGACGAAGGTGCGCGGGTCGATCGCGCGGTCCTCGACGAAGGCCACCGCGCGGTCCGGGCCACGGTTGGCGAAGACCGTCCGGCGGATCGTGAAGTCGTCCCAGATGTTCAGCTGCGCCCGGATCGCCAGGGTCGGCGTCGGCTTGTACTCGGCGAAGGCCTCGTAGTAGCGCGAGCCGCGCCAGATGTTGGTCTGGTCGACGTCATAGGTGCCCTGGCCCAGCAGCGGCAGCCAGTTGATCCCCCACTGGGTCTTCCACGAGACGATGTCCTGCTGGAAGCCGATATTGGCCTGGGTCGGGCGGACCTTGGTGATCGGCCGGTCGCGGCCGGTCGTCGGGTCCTTCACGTGGGTCTGGTTCCAGTCGTTCTTGAAGGTGAAGCGGCCGCCCTTGATCCCCAGCTTGTCGGTCGGGACCACGATGTTGAGGGACAGCCGGTCCAGCGTGCCGTCGCCGATATTGCCCGTCGCCGACAGGCCGTCCGGCAGCGGCAGGCGGTCGATCACCCCGATGATCTCGTCGTGGCGATAGCCGATCGACACCACGCCCTGGCCCCAGAAGCGGCGCTCATAGGTCACTTCCGAGATCCAGCGCTGCTCGGGCTTCAGCTCGACATTGCCGCCATAGACGGTGTTGTCGCTGAGGTCGGACGAGGCGGCGAAGTCGCCGAACTTCAGCTGGCCCAGCTCGCGCTCGAAGCGCACCCGCACCTGGTTGTCGGCCATCGGCGTCCAGGTCAGCTGGAAGCGCGGCTTGGGATAGAAGAAGCTCTTCTTGTTCTGGGCGTCGCCCGACTGCTTGATCGTCGAGGTCTCCAGCCGCAGGCCGCCCTCCAGGGTCAGCTTGGGGTTCACCCGCCAGGTGACCTTGGAGAAGGCCTCGCCGCGCAGCTCCTCGACCCGGACCGAGGCGCTGGGCAGCGGCACGGCGACCCCGCCGACGCTGTACGCCTGATGGACGTCCAGCATGTTGTAGGCGCCCTCGCCGCCGGCCTCCAGCGTCAGGGCCGAGGTGGCGTCGAAGCGCAGCAGGCCCCGGAGGATCGACTCCGAATTATGGCCGTCGCCGGCGAAGCGCTCATGGTCCGAGGCGACGCCGTTCACCGTCTCGTCGCTGGTCTCGACATTCTCGAAGCGCTCGTACGAGTGGATCAGCCGGGTCTCCAGCCCCAGGCGCGGGGTCAGCGGCCGGGTGTAGGTCAGGCCCAGCTCGCGCGAGTGCTTGTTCTCGTCATAGGCGCTGCGGCGGAAGCTGGTCGGGGCGGTCAGGTCGGTCCATTCGTGCCAGTCGTTGCGGCCCACGCGCGCGGTGGCCTCCAGCTTGCCGCCCAGGAGCGGGCCCGACCAGTTGCCGCGGATCCCGCGACCGCCGCCCCAGCCGTCGTCCAGATAGGCCTCGTCGCGGATCAGCTTGCCGGTCCCGTCGTGGCGCACGTTGCGGCCCGCGCCGTTGGAGTCGCTGGTCGAGGTGCCGTCGCTGAGCAGCACGCCCCAGCTGGTGTCGCCGTTGGTGGCGGTGAACTGGTAGCTGCCGCCGTAGACGTCGTGGCCGCCGTCGAACAGCGACGCGTTCCAGGTGGCGATCTGCTGGTGGCTGACGCCCTTCTTCAGCACCACGTTCACGACGACCGAATAGCCCTGCATGTCGACGCCCGGCGCGCCGCCGCGGATCAGCTCGATGCGCTCGACCCGGTCGGCCGGCGTGCGGCTCAGCACGTTGGAGCCGGTGTCGTTCTTCGAGGCCGGGCGGGCGCCGTTGATCAGCACATTGCCGACCGCGCCCTCGAAGCCCCGCGCGCCCGAGCCGTCCTGGATCGTGAAGCCCGGCACCCGGTTGACCATGTCTTGCGCCGTGTTCGGACGATTAGCGGCGAAGAAGTCCGGGGTGAAGACCAGCACGCCCTTCTGGGCCTGGTCGTCCATCGGCGCCTGGGAGGTCGGACCGGTGGGAACCGGCGCCACGGCGGTCGCCTGCTCGCCCGGCTTGCTTGTCAGGGGCGTCTCGCCGGCCTGGGCCGAGCCGGCGGCGGCGAGCAACACGGTGGCGGCGGTCGCCAGAAGCGCGGTCTTGGTCATGTACTTTCCCCTCACGAGGAAAGCTGTGGCCGCCGGTCCCGTTCATCTCAAGTTACAAGGCTGAAAGGTGGATTACTTCTCGGAAAGATTACTTGGCTGTCATGTTTATACCGGGCGGCTCTGTGGATAAATCTGGCCGCGCCGGCCGAAAGTCTTAAGATATTATGTAGAGCGCGGTCCGCGTCAGCCCTCGTTGGCGGGTGGGGCATGAGGCTCGGGGACCGGCGGCAGGCTCTCCAGTCGCGCCTTCACGGCCTGGAGCAGTTTGTATTCCTGCCGCCGCATCAGCTCGTCGAAGACCCGGGACCGCTCGGCGCGGATCGCCTCGATGGAGCTGTCGGCGGTGATGGCGTCGGCCATGGCGCTGGTTTGGGGTGAAACCGGCGAGGCCGGGGGTCTGTGCTTTGACATTGTAGCTCTCTCTCCTGGACATGCGGCGACGGTCTTCCGCCGGAAAAGCCGGCGGGCTGGGGAGGCGGCGGAGCTCCGGGGCGCGCCCGGAAGAATGTTGGAGTTACCGTTTCGACGAGACCCGGATGCTCCGCGCGATCGTTTGGACGAAAGCCCTCGGGGCGCGGGGTTTTAACCCGCTTCCGAAAAGAGGCCCTCGGCGGGCGGGAGGGAAAGCGACCCTCCCGGACCGCGCGGGCGATTTCAGCCCGCGCCTGGCGCGGTCGTCTCGACATCGCGAGCATGGCCCCCGGCCCGACCGCCGGAAGGAGCCGCCCCTGAGGAGCTGTCGCCCTTCCGCACGACCCGCCGGGCCCCGCGACGCCGAGCCGGACCGCATCCCGCTCGACCACCCCCGCCGCCCGTTCGGTCGCCAGCTGGACGGCCTCCCCCGCGACGGGGCGAGGAGAAGTA
>JAYRLX010000434.1:0-3104 GCA_041905125.1 Caulobacter sp.
AATGAATACCCAGACGCCCTCTACGTCGGTCTTGAAGCCGTGGCGGTCCTCAAATTCAGGTCCAAGGTAAACCTTCTCGCTTACCCAGTCCGAGACGTGAGCTTGGCTTGTACGGAAGATGTCAGCGACATCCTGTGCGCTGAAGTCCTCGAAGGCTTTGAACAGCTCTTTGTTAGCGATGAAGACGATCGGCTTCGCCTCCAGCGCCGAGCCGATGCGCTTTTCGCGGCGTTCGACTTCCAGGGCGCCGGTGACCACCGAGGTGACCTTCTCGACCTTGGCCCAGCGGGCGGCCTCGGCGTCGTTGCGCCAGGCGTCGACCCGCGCCGGGATCACTCGCAGCGCCACGGGACCCGCCTCGGGGAAGCGCGTGGTCCACGCCTCTTCCATCGTGAAGCTGGCCAGCGGGGCCAGCCAGATGGTCAGGCGGTCGAAGACGTAATCCAGCACCGTGCGATAGGCCCGGCGCTTCAGGGCGTCGGGGCGGTCGCAATAGAGGCTGTCGCGGCGGACGTCGAAATAGAGCGCCGACAGGTCGCCCTGGCAGAACTCGATCAGCGGGCGGATCACGTCCGAGAAGCGGTAGCTCTCATAGGCCTCGCGCACCTGACCATCCAGCTCCCACAGGCGGTGCAGGATGTACTTCTCCAGCGGCGGGAAGTCGGCGTAGTCGGTGACGCGCTCGGCCTCGTCGAAGCCGGCCAGGGCCCCCAGCAGGTAGCGCATGGTGTTGCGCAGCTTGCGATAGGCGTCGGTCGTGGTGGCCAGGATCGTCTTGCCGATCCGCTGGTCCTCCGAATAGTCGACCATCGCGGCCCACAGGCGCAGAATCTCGGCGCCGGATTCCTTGGTGATCGCCTGCGGCTCGACCGTGTTGCCCTTGGACTTGGACATCTTCTCGCCGTTCTCGTCCATGGTGAAGCCATGGGTCAGGACGGCCTTGTAGGGCGCGCGGCCGCGGGTGCCGGAGCCTTCGAGCAGGGACGATTGGAACCAGCCGCGGTGCTGGTCGGAGCCTTCGAGATACAGGTCCGCCGGCCAGTGGCTGTCGGCGCGGCCCTCGATCGTGAAGGCGTGGGTGCAGCCGCTATCGAACCAGACATCCAGGATGTCGGTGATCTTCTCGTACTGGGCTGGATCATGCGCGCCCAGGAAGTCGGCGTCCGGACGGGTGAACCAGGCGTCGGCGCCGCCCTCGCGGATGGCGGCGAGGATGCGGGCGTTGACCTCGGGATCGTTCAGCGGGTGGCCGGTGTGTTTGTCCACGAACATGGCCAGCGGCGTGCCCCAGTTGCGCTGGCGGCTGATCAGCCAGTCCGGACGCGTCTCGACCATCGAGCCGATCCGGTTGCGACCGGCGTCGGGGTGGAAGGCGGTGTCGGCGATGGCCTGCACCGCGACCTCGCGCAGGGTCTTGCCGCCCAGGCTATCCACCGCGTGGTCCATGCGGATGAACCACTGCGGGGTGTTGCGGAAGATCACCGGGGCCTTCGAGCGCCAGCTATGCGGATAGCTGTGTTCGACGCGGCCGCGGGCCAGCAGGTTGCCGGCCTCGATCAGCTTTTCCATGACCGCGCCGTTGGCGGGGCCGAACTTGCCGACCTTCTTGCCCTCGGTCTCCAGCACCTTGAGACCCGCGAACAGCGCCACATGCGGATAGTAGGCGCCGTCCGGATCGACGGTGTCGGGGATCTCGCGGTGACCGTGGGCCAGCCAGACCTGGTAGTCGTCGGCGCCGTGGCCCGGGGCGGTGTGGACGAAGCCGGTGCCGGCGTCATCGGTCACGTGGTCGCCGGCCAGCATCGGCACCGAGAAGCCGTAGTGGCTGTCGAGGTCGGCCAGCGGGTGAGCCAGAACCATGCCTTCGCAATCGACGCTCTCGACCTTCTCCCAGGCCGCCACCTTGGCCGCTTTGAAGACGTCGCCGGCCAGCTTCTCGGCGATGATCAGGCGATCGCCCGGCTTGGCCCAGGGCTCGAACTCGAGGCCTTCCTCCAGCGCCTTCACCTCGAAGACGGCGTAGGGGATGTCGGGGTTGTACGAGACGGCGCGGTTGGCCGGGATCGTCCAGGGCGTGGTCGTCCAGATCACCAGCTTGGCGCCCTGGGCGGCCTCGGAGCCTTCGACGACCGGGAACTTCACCCAGATCGTGGGCGAGACGTGGTCGTGGTACTCGATCTCGGCGTCGGCCAGGGCCGTGCGCTCGACCGGGCTCCACATCACCGGCTTGGAGCCGCGATAAAGCTGGCCGGTGGCCAGGAACTTGTGGAACTCGGCGACGATCGTGGCCTCGGACGAGAAGTCCATGGTGGCGTAGCGGTTCCACCAGTCGCCCAGCACGCCCAGGCGCTGGAACTCGGTCTTCTGGGCCTCGATCCACATGCCGGCGTAGGCGCGGCACTCGCGGCGGAATTCCTCGGCCGGGACCTCGTCCTTGCGGCGGCCTTGGGCGCGGAACTTCTCCTCGATCTTCCACTCGATCGGCAGGCCGTGGCAGTCCCAGCCCGGCACGTAGTCGACGTCGTAACCGAGGGCGAAGCGGCTGCGGACCACGAAGTCCTTCAGGATCTTGTTCAGCGCGTGGCCGATGTGGATCGCGCCGTTGGCGTAGGGCGGGCCGTCATGCAGCACGTATAGCGGCGCGCCGTCGGCCTGGCGCTTGGCGCGGACCGCGCCGTAGAGGCCCTTGGGCGAAAGGGCCGCCCAGCCCTCCAGGATCTCGGGCTCTTTCTTCGGCAGGCCCGCGCGCATCGGGAACGGGGTGTCGGGAAGGAAGACGGTTTCGCGATAGTCGCGGGCGGGCGTGGCGTCGTCGGCCATGGGATGAAAATCCGGCTCTGGAAATTTCGGAAGAGGGCGGGAAAACCCGGCGCGCGCTGGAGGATCGTCCGGCGGCGTCACGCCGGGCGGATAATTCGCGAAATCTTCCGAACGGAACTCATGCGGTGGGGGATAGCAGAGGGCCGGCGGCAAAGCCAGTACTTGCCCCCACCTGACCTGCTACGCAGGTCGTCCGCCCCCAGAGGGGGCGGAAGGCGCGCGCGCTCCTTCTTCCCCCTCCGGGGGAGGAGGGCCGAAGGCCCGGAGGGGGCAAGTGATGGTCT
>JAYRLX010000435.1:0-3096 GCA_041905125.1 Caulobacter sp.
GTCGCGGTCGCCCAGGGCCAGCACCTCGGCGCCGTCGCCGACGATCTGGACCTCGACGTGGCGGGCCCGTTCGATACGCTTTTCGGCGTAGAGCCCGCCGTCGCCGAATGCGGCCAGGGCCTCGCGTTCGCAGGCCGCGTAGGCCGCGTCCAGCTCGCCGGGGTCCAGCACCGCCCGCATGCCTCGCCCGCCGCCGCCGGCCCGGGCCTTCAGCAGGATCGCCCCGTGCTCGGCCTGGAAGGCGCGGGCCGCCTCCAGGTCGATCGGGCCGGTCCCGGGGATCAGCGGCAGGCCGCGCTCGGCGGCGAGCGCCCGGGCGGCGGCCTTGTCGCCGAAGGTCGCCAGATGCTCGGGCGAAGGGCCGACGAAGGCGACGCCCGCCGCCGCGCAGGCCCGCGCCAGGCCGGGGTTCTCCGACAAGAAGCCGTAGCCGGGATGCAAGGCCTGGCAGTCCCGCGCCTTGGCGGCGGCGACGATGGCCTCGATGTCGAGATAGGCCTTGGCCCCGGCTCCGGGCAGGGCGACCGCCTGGTCGGCGGCGGCCACGTGGAGACTGGCCGCGTCGTCGGCCGCGAACACCGCCACGCTCTCGATCCCGGCCTCCGCCGCCGCGCGGGCGATGCGGACGGCGATCTCGCCGCGATTGGCGATCAGGACGCGGGACAGGGACATGGCGGGCTCACTTCATACAGCCGTTTGAGACACTTTGGCCGGTCGCGGCCGACTCTCCAAGGCTTGACTCTCCCGCGCCCGAAGATCAGAACAAAAGTGGAACATGGAGTGTGTGATGGCCGGATCGCGCGAGGCGCGTCTTGCGGCCCTGAGAGGCCGGATCGCCGCGATCGAAGCGGGGACTCGGACTCCGAATCCGGTCCTGCCGTTCGGCGATCCGGCCATCGACGGGTGCTTCCCGGCCGGCGGCCTGCCGCTGGGCGCCTGGCACGAGGTGGTCGGCGAAGGGCTGCAGGGCGAGACCGGCGCGGCCCCGGCGGCGTTCGCCAGCCTGCTGCTGAAGCCGCTGCTCACCACCGGCGTGGCGGTCTGGGTGGCGCGGCGCAGCGACCTGTTCGCGCCGGGTCTCGCCGGCCTGGGCTTTCCCGCCGGGCGGCTGATCCAGGTCCGGGCCCGCGACGAGGCCGAGGTGCTGTCGGTGCTGGAGGACGCCCTCTCGACGCAGGGCGTGAGCGCGGCCGTCGGCGAGGCCGAGGCCCCCGACCTGACCGCCGGCCGCCGGCTCCAGCTGGCCTGCGAGAAGCGCGGCGGTCTTGGGCTCCTGCTGCATCGCCGGCCGTATGGCGGCCGCGCGGGGGAAGGGCTTCGGACGGTGTCCGGCTCGGCCTCGTTCAGTCGCTGGCGGATCGGGCCCCAGCCCAGCGGCCCGCCGCCCGACGACATTGGCCTTGGACCCCCACGCTGGCGGGTCGAACTCGAGCGCTGCCGGGGCGGACGTCCCGGGAGTTGGATCTTAGAAGCCCAGGAGGCCGGCCATGGCCCGCATCCTTTCCGTCTGGTGTCCCAACTGGCCAATCACGACGTGGCGTCGGCGGAACCCGGGTGGCGTAAAGCCGGCTGACACGGGCCCCCACCTGACCTGCTCCGCAGGTCGTCCGCCCCCGGAGGGGGCGGAAGGGAAACCTTCTTCCCCCTCCGGGGGAGGAGGATGCGCAGCATCCGGAGGGGGCGAGTCGCCAACCGCCGCCCCCCTCGCCCTGCTCGTCTCCGAACGCGGAACCCGCCGCCTCGCGGCCGTCGACGAGCGCGCCCGGGCCCTTGGCCTGTTCGCCGGCCAGAAGGCCGCCGACGCCCTGGCTCTGGTCCCGGATCTGCTGACCTTCGACCATGACCCCGCCGCCGATCGCGCCGCGCTGGAGGCCTTCTGCGACTGGTGCGTGCGGTTCTCGCCGGCCGTGGCGATCGACGGCGACGACGGCCTGCTGCTCGACATCACCGGAACCGACCACCTGTGGGGCGGGGAGGCGGCCATGCTGGTCGATCTGGTCGCGCGGCTGGCGCGCTGGGGCGTGCCGGCGCGGGCGGCGATCGCCGACACGGCCGGGGCGGCCTGGGGTCTGGCCCGCTATGGCGAGGACCTGACCGTGGTCCCGCCCGGCGGCCAGCGCGAGGCTCTGGCGGACCTGCCCGTCGCCGCCCTGCGCCTGGACGAGGCGGCCGAGGCTCAGCTGCCGCGCCTGGGCCTGCACCGGGTCGGCCAGCTCTACGGCCTGCCACGCGCCCAGCTGGCCAAGCGCTTTGGCCTCGCCTTCACCACTCGGCTGGACCAGGCGCTGGGCGCGGCGGCCGAGGCCCTGGTGTTCCGTCGGCCGGCCACGCCGTGGTTCGACCGCCTGGCCTTCTTCGAGCCGATCAGCGCGCCCGAGGACCTTGCCCGCGTCGCCGCCGACGCCCTGGAGCTGATCTGCGCCCGGCTGGAGGCCGAGGGGCGCGGGGCCAAGCGCTTCGAGGTCGTGTTCCACCGCCTGGACGGCCAGGCCTTTCCGGTGCGCGCGGGCTTGGCGCGGATCGGCCGCGACGCCAAGCGGCTCGCCAAGCTGATCGTTCCGAAGCTCGACAAGGTCGATCCGGGCTTTGGCATCGAGGTCGTCACTGTCCACGCCGCCGGCGTCGAGGTCCTGGCCGCCGTGCAAAACGGGCTGGACAAGGCGGCGGGCGCGGGCCTCGACGAGACCCTGGCCCCGCTGATCGACCGGCTGGTCAACCGCCTGGGGGAAAGCCGCGTCTGGCGGGCCGATCCCTACGAGAGCCACGTGCCCGAGCGCTCGGTGGTCCGCGCCGCGCCGCTGGACCCGCCGCCCGTCGCGGCTTGGGACCCCGACCGCCCGCGTCCGGTGCGGCTGTTCAAGCGCCCCGAGGCGATCACCGCCCTGGCCAAGGTGCCCGACGATCCGCCGGTGTCCTTCACCTGGCGCGGGAGAGCTCACCGTGTCCGCCGCGCGGAAGGTCCCGAGCGCATCGCCCAGGAATGGTGGCGGGCGGGCGTCGCCGAGGGCGAGACCGGGCCGGGCAAGATCCGCGACTACTACCGCGTCGAGGACGACGCCGGCGGCCGGTACTGGATCTTCCGGCAGGGGCTGTTTG
>JAYRLX010000029.1:0-17531 GCA_041905125.1 Caulobacter sp.
ATCAGTCAGCAGTTCGTCGTGGCTGAGCTTGCCCTCGAAGCCGTGGCCGTCCTCGGCCTCGCCCATGCCGGTCTCCAGCGAGCCCAGCACGCCCAGCTCGCCCTCGACCGAGACGCCGCAGGCGTGAGCCATCTGGACCACGCGACGGGTGACGTCGACGTTGTACTCGTAGCTGGCGGGGGTCTTGGCGTCCTCCATCAGCGAGCCGTCCATCATCACCGAGGTGAAGCCGTACTGGATCGCGGTGGCGCAGGTCGCCGGGCCGTTGCCGTGGTCCTGGTGCATGCAGACCGGGATGTGCGGATAGAGCTCGACGAGGCCGTCGATCAGGCGGGCCAGCACGATGTCGCTGGCGTAGCTGCGCGCGCCGCGCGAGGCCTGGATGATGACCGGCGAGTTGACGGCGTCGGCCGCCTCCATGATCGCCAGGCCCTGTTCCATGTTGTTGATGTTGAAGGCCGGAAGCGCGTACTCATGCTCGGCGGCATGGTCCAGCAACTGTCGCAACGTGATGCGAGCCACGTAATTCTCTCCTGCAAGCGTGAAGTGGGTGGGTCGTTTCTTGTTGTTGGGGCCGTGACGCTTGTGCGTTCTCTGCCCGGGTCTCTTCTAGGTCTTGAGCGCGTCAGGGCGGTGAAAAACCGCACACACTTTCGCCTGACGCGCTTCGTCGTTCAGTCTGGCACAGGCTGAACGCGGATCTGCACGATCCGCGCCAGCGAAGTTACTCTTTTAGGCCTCGAGCGCGGCGACGCCCGGGAGGGTCTTGCCCTCCATCCATTCCAGGAACGCGCCGCCGGCGGTCGAGACGAACGTCATGTCGGCCGCGACACCGGCGTGGTTCAGGGCCGCCACCGTATCACCGCCGCCGGCCACGGCCACGAGTTTACCCGATTTGGCCCGTTCCGAGACATGTTTCGCCGCCGAAACGGTCGCCTTGTCGAACGGCGGCACCTCGAACACGCCCAGCGGACCGTTCCAGATCAGGGTTTCGCACTTGTCGATCGTGGCGTTCAGCGTGGCGACGGTCTCGGGACCCGCGTCGAGGATGCGATCGTCGGGGCGCACGTCGTAGACGTTGCGGACGCTGGAGGCGACGCCGGGCTTCACGTCCTGGGCGACCACCACGTCGGTCGGCAGCAGCAGCTTGCAGCCGGCGCTGCCCGCCAGGTCGATGATCTGGCGGGCGGTCTCGGCCATGTCCGTCTCGCACAGCGAGGCGCCGACATCGATCTTGGCCGCGTAGAGGAAGGTGTTGGCCATGCCGCCGCCGATGGCCAGGTAGTCCAGCTTGGTCACCAGGTTGCGCAGCAGGTCGAGCTTGGTCGAGACCTTCGAGCCGCCGACGATGCCGATGACCGGCTTCTTGGGCTTGCCGAGGGCGGCGTCCAGGGCTTCCAGCTCGCGTTGCATGGCCAGGCCCGGATAGGCCGGCAGCAGCTTGGCCAGGCCTTCGGTCGAGGCGTGGGCGCGGTGGGCGGCGCTGAAAGCGTCGTTGACATAGACGTCGCCGTTGGCGGCCAGAGCCTTGGCGAACTCGGGATCGTTCTTCTCTTCGCCGGCGTGGAAGCGGACGTTTTCCAGCAGGGCGACGCCGCCATTCTCGAGAGCGTTGACCACCGTGGCGGCCGCCGGGCCGACGCAGTCGCTGGCGAAGGCGACCGGCTGCTCCAGCAGCTTCGATAGAGGCTCGGCGACGAAGGCCAGGCTCATCTCCGGCACGACCTTGCCCTTGGGGCGATCGAAGTGGGCCAGCAGCACCACCTTGGCGCCCTGCTTGGACAGGTAGGCGATGGTCGGCAGGGCCGCGCGCAGGCGGGTGTCGTCGGCGACCTTCCCACCATCGACGGGGACGTTGAAGTCCACCCGGACCAGGGCGCGCTTGCCGGCGAGATCGGCGGTGTCGAGGGTGCGGAAGGTCATGGAGCGTCTCGGGACAAACAATCAAGGAAAACCCCGCTCCTTGCGGAGCGGGGCTGGGTCTTTCGGTTCCTTACAGGAACTTCGCCATTTCGAGAGCGGTGTCGCTCATGCGCGTCGCGAAGCCCCACTCGTTGTCGTACCACGACAGCACGCGGGCCAGTTTGCCCTCGATGACTTGCGTCTGGGGCAGGGCGGCCGTCGAGCTGGCGGCGATGTGGTTCAGGTCGGTCGAGACCAGCGGGTCGGTCGTCGTGGCCAGGACGCCCTTCATCGGACCATCGGCGGCGGCCTGCAGAGCCTTGTTGATCTCGTCGATCGAGGTCTCGCGGGCGGCGACGACCTTCAGGTCGATGACCGAGACGTTCGGGGTCGGGACGCGGATCGACGAGCCGTCCAGCTTGCCCTTCAGTTCCGGCAAGACGAGGCCCAGGGCCTTGGCGGCGCCGGTCGAGGTCGGGATCATGCTCAGGGCCGCGGCGCGGGCGCGGTAGAGGTCCTTGTGCATGGTGTCCAGCGTCGGCTGGTCGCCGGTGTAGCTGTGGATCGTGGTCATGTAGCCACGCTCGATGCCGAACAGGTCGTGCAGGACCTTGGCGACCGGGGCCAGGGCGTTGGTGGTGCACGAACCGTTCGAGACGACGATGTCGTCGGCGGTCAGGGTTTCGTGGTTGACCTTGTAGACGATGGTCTTGTCGGCGCCGTCGGCGGGGGCCGAGACCAGGACGCGCTTGGCGCCGGCCTTCAGGTGGGCGCTGGCCTTGTCCTTGGCGGTGAAGATGCCGGTGCACTCGAAGGCGATGTCGACGCCCAGGTCCTTGTGCGGCAGCTCTTCCGGATTGCGGATGGCCGTGACCTTGATCTTGCCCATGCCGACGTCGATCCAGTCCTCGCCCGAGGTGACCGTGCCGGGGAAGCGACCGTGGACGCTGTCGTAGCGCAGCAGGTGGGCGTTGGTCTCGACCGGACCCAGGTCGTTGATGGCGACGACCTCGATGTCGCGACGGCCATGCTCGGCGATGGAGCGCAGGACCAGACGTCCGATGCGGCCGAAGCCGTTGATGGCGACGCGAACAGCCATGGGTCTTTCTCCTGTTTGGCCGCCGAGCGGGATCGTTCGGCGTTCCCTATTTTTCGCAGCGCGTTTTGCGGGCTGGGGGCGCGAAGTCAAGCCCGGGAGGCCGTGATTTGGAGCCCGCGGCGCCAAAATCGGGCCCTGCCCAGGGCTTGGCCCGTCCCCAACGAAACCCGCTTTGGCCTGCATGGAGCGCGGACAAAAGGCGGCGAATGCTGCTATGGGCATCGCATCGCCCAATTGTCGCCCCGCGCGACTGGCTTAGAGGGCATCGATCTGTATGTTGCGTCGCATGATGGAAATCCGCCGATGATCCCGGCCGACGGTACGGCCCTCGACCTTGCCGTGCGCCGTCTGGAGCGCGCGGTGAGCCAGCTCGAGCACCGCCTGGCGGCCAAGGCCGCCGAGACCAAGCGCGCGCTCGCCGCCGCGGCCGCCGCTGGCGGAAGCGCCGCCGCGCCCGGCCTGTTCGAGGAAGACGAAAAGGCCCAGCTGGTCGCCGACCTGGAAGCCGCTCGCGAGCGCGAGAAGGCTCTGGAGGAGGCCGGCGAGCAGGCCTCGGTCGCCCTGGGGCGCGCCATCGCCGAGATCCGCGCCGCCTTGGGCGAGGACGGGGTCGCCAACGACCTGCACGCGCCGAACGACGATGACGACCTGTTCGAAGATTCCGAGGAGGCCTGACCCATGGCCCAGGTGACGATCCAGGTGAACGGCCGGCCCTATATCGTCGGCTGCGAGGACGGGCAGGAGCCGCACCTGACCGAGTTGGCGCGCCTGTTCGACCGCCAGGTCCGGCAGGTCAGCGCCGATGTCGGCCAACTGGGCGAGACCCGGCTCTTTCTGATGGGCGCCCTGCTGCTGGCCGACGAGCTGTCGGACATGAAGCTGCGCCTGGCCCACGCCCAGAGCGAGATCGCGCGCATGCAGCAGGAAGGCACCAAGGCCGAGATCGCCGCCATCCGCGCGCTCGACGCCGCCGCCGAGAAGATCGAGAAGCTCGCGGCGGAGTAAGTCGCCCGCTTCTTTAATGGCTAAGGTTGTGTTCCGCGCGGAGCTTCGCCTATCGTCCTTCTGAGTTGGGGGATGAGGGGTTCCATGAAAGTGAGCGTGACGTTTGCGCTGGCCGGGCTTTGCCTTGCCGGCCTGGGCGGGGACGCCCTGGCGGCCGATGCGACCGCCGCCGCGGCCTTCGGCGTGCGCGAATATGTCCACCAGATCAGCCTGTCGCCGGAGGGCAAGCAGGCGGCGATGATCACGCCTTCGGCGGGGCGGGGTCACCAGCTGGTGATCCTGGACCTGACCGGCGAAAAGGCGCCGCGCGCGATCCTGGCGTCCAGCGGCGATCCCGAGCGCCTGACGCGGTGCGGCTGGTCCACCGAGACCCGGCTCGTCTGCCAGCTCTATGTGGTGGTCAAGGGCGAGCAGGGACGGCTTGGCTTCACCCGACTGATCGCCATCAACAGCGACGGCGGTCCGCTGAAGGTCCTCAGCGCAGAAACCAACGAACGCTCCCTGAGAATGTCGCAGAACGGCGGCGCCATCATCGACTGGGCGACCGACTACGCGCCCGGCGGCGTCCTGATGACCCGGGACTATGTTCCCGAACGCAGCACGGGCACGCACCTGGCCAATGAGGAAGACGGGCTGGGCGTGGACCGCGTCGACACCGTCACCCTGGCCCGTCAGCCGGTCGTGCGGCCAAACCCAAACGCCGTCGAATATATCGGCGACGGTCGCGGCGTCGTGCGGATCATGGGCGTGCGGCCCAAGCGTTCCACCGGCTACGCCAGCGACACCATCCAGTACTACTACCGGGCCGCGGACAAGACGGATTGGCGACCGCTGAGCCAGCTGGCGGTCGGCTCCAACGGCTATCGCGGTTTTGACCCCTACGCGGTCGATCCGCAGCTGAACGTTGTCTACGGCTTTGACGGACAGGACGGGCGGCGGGCGCTGTTCAAGGTGGCGCTGGACGACACCCTGAAGCGGGAGCTGGTGCTGGCGCGGCCTGACGTGGATGTCGCGGGCGTGGTGCGTATCGGCCGGCAGCAGCGCGTGGTCGGCGCGTCCTTCGTCACCGACCGGCGCGAGACCGAGTTCTTCGATCCGGAGCTGCGCAAGCTGGGGACGGCGCTGGGCAAGGCCCTGCCGGGGCGGCTCGTGACCTTCGTCGACGCCTCGGCCGACGAGTCCAAGCTGCTGCTGTTCGCCGGCAGCGACAGCGATCCTGGCCTCTACTACCTGTTCGACAAGAAGACCCGGCGCATGGAGGAGCTGATCCCCGCGCGGCCACAGTTGCAGGCGTTCAAGCTGGCGACGGTGAAGGCGGTCACCTATCCCGCCGCGGACGGGACCCAGATCCCGGCCTACCTGACCCTGCCGGCCGGAAGCGACGGCAAGAACCTGCCCGCCATCGTCATGCCGCACGGCGGCCCCAGCGCGCGGGACGAGTGGGGCTTCGACTGGCTGGCGCAGTTCTTCGCCCATCAGGGCTATGCGGTGCTGCAGCCCAACTATCGCGGCTCGGCGGGCTATGGCGCCGACTGGTTCCAGAAGAACGGCTTCCAGTCCTGGCGCACGGCGATCGGCGACGTCAATGACGGCGGTCGCTGGCTGCAGGCGCAGGGCATCGCCAAGCCGGGGAAGCTGGCCATCGTCGGCTGGTCCTATGGCGGCTACGCGGCCCTGCAGTCCTCCGTCCTGGATCCGGACCTGTTCAAGGCCGTGGTCGCGATCGCGCCTGTCACCGACCTGGAGACCCTGCGGTCCGAGCACCTCGACTTCGTCGACTACCCGCAGGTCAGCGCCTTCATCGGCAAGGGCCCTCACGTGACCGAAGGCTCGCCGGCCCAGAACGCCTCGGCCATCAAGGCGCCCGTCCTGCTGTTCCACGGCGATCTCGACGCCAATGTCGGGATCGGCGAGTCCCGGCTGATGGAGCGCAAGCTGAAGTCGGCGGGACGGTCGGTCGAGCTGATCGAGTTCAAGGGACTGGATCACCAGCTGGCCGACGACGCGGCGCGGACCCAGATGCTGGGCCGGGCCGACGCGTTCCTGAAGACCGCCCTCGGGCTCTGAGGGCCCGCGTCACGGCGCCGCTGGCGTTTCCGGGGGCGAGCGCCTATCTATGTCCCCGGCGGGTCTTGCTGCGGTTCGCGTCGGGGACTTCACATCCCGGGGACCTTAATCGACTCTCTTGGGAGCTGTGCCTTTCCGTGGCCGTGGCTGCGGAAATACGGCGCCCACCTGGCATGCCAGGTCCGAGTGGATTGAAATTGTCGCCCACGGTTCTTCGCGGCGCCGCCACCCTTTTCTCCCGGTTCGGCGCGGCCTTGCGGCTGCTGGACCGGGATGACAGCTTTCACGGTATGACCATCGCCGACCCTGTCGCGGCCAAGACGGCCCTGCGCGTCTTCCTGCGCAACCAGCGCAAGCAGTTGGCCCGCGAGCATCCGCAAGCCGACTGGATGATCGCCGAGGTCGGCCGCGAGCCCTTGGCGCGCCTGTTCCCCGAGCCCGCGGGCAAGGTGGCGGCGCTCTATCACGGCCTTGGCTCTGAGCTTTCACCGCTTCTGTTGGGCGATCATCTGCGCGAGGCCGGCTGGGCCCTGGCGTTGCCGGCGGTGATCGACGCCGACGCGCATCGCATGGTGTTCCGGCTGTGGAAGCCCGGCGAGCATCTGGTCCACGACAAGATCGGCCTGCGCGCCCCCAGCGCGAAGAACCCCGTCGTCGAGCCCGATCTGGTCGTCACGCCGCTGCTGGCCTTCCAGCGCGACGGCGTGCGGCTGGGGCAGGGCGGCGGCTATTATGACCGGGCGCTGGCGGCGCTGCGGGCGCGCAAACCGGTCCTCGTGATGGGCGTCGCCTACAGCGGTCAGCAAACGGAGAATTTGCCGCACGAGCCGCACGATCAAAGGTTGGACGCCATTCTTACCGAAAAAGAGTATATCGCGGTCAAAGCCTGAGCCCCGAGGGGCTCGATCCATACAGTTTCTTGGGACTCTCGATGCGTTTCGCCTTTTTCGGCGATGTCGTCGGCAAGTCGGGCCGGGATGGCCTAGCCGACCATCTGCCCGACCTTCGCCGCCGGCTCGGCCTGGAGTTCGTGATCATCAACGCCGAGAACGCGGCGGCGGGTTTCGGCATCACCGAAAACACCGCGCGCGAGCTGTTCGAGGCCGGCGCCGACTGCCTGACCCTGGGCAACCACAGCTGGGATCAGCGCGAGGCCCTGACCTATATTGTCCGCGAGCCGCGCCTGATCCGTCCGGCCAACTATCCGATCCTGTCGGACGCGCCGGGCCGCGGCAGCCATCTGTTCCAGACGGACTCGGGCAAGACGATCTTCGTGGTCAACCTCTTGGGCCGGGTCCACATGGACGCCATGGACGACCCGTTCGCGGCCGCTGATCGCGAACTCGACAAGGCCCCGCTGGGCCAGGTCGCCGACGCGGTGATCGTCGACATGCACTGCGAGGCGACCTCGGAGAAGATGGCCATGGGCCACTTCTGCGACGGCCGCGCCTCGCTGGTGGTGGGCACCCACACCCACGTGCCGACCGCCGACTGCCAGATCCTGCCCGGCGGCACCGCCTACCAGACCGACGCCGGCGCCTGCGCCGACTACGACAGCGTGATCGGCAACCAGAAGGAAGAGCCCCTGCGGCGCTTCACCACCAAGATCAGCGGCGGCCGCTATCAGCCCGCCAGCGGTCCGGCGACGGTCTGCGGCGTCTTCGTCGAAACCGACGACCGCACGGGCCTGGCCACCCGCGTCGAGCCGATCCGGGTGGGCGGACGGCTGAGCCAATCGATCCCTCTCTCCTAGAGAGAGGGAGGGGCCCATCGCGCAGCGATGGGAGGGTGAGAGGTGTCACGCTCACCAGTAAGTTCTGAACCTCATGGGACCGCCTTCGTTCAAGCGATGGCAGATGCGGCGCGACTATAATCACTCACCCTCCCACGCCTTCGGCGCGGGCCCCTCCCTCTCTCCAAGAGAGAGGCATTTCGCGTTGCGGATGTCACACATCGGGTCTCACATGAAGACCTAGGCCCCAAAGGAGCTCCCCCATGACCGACGCCATCTACACCGCCCACGCCCACGCCGTCGGCGGCCGCAACGGCACGGCCAAGTCCGACGACGGCCATCTGGACGTGAAGCTGGCCTATCCGAAGTCGATGGGCGGCGACGGCAATGGCACGAACCCGGAGCAACTGTTCGCCGCCGGCTACAGCGCCTGCTTCCTGGGCGCGCTGGGCCTCGTGGCCCGTAACCAGGGCGTCAAGCTGGGCGAGCACAGCCTGGACGCCGAGGTCGATCTGATCAAGGACGAGACCAGCTTCCACGTGGGCGTCCGCCTGAAGCTGAACGCCCCCGAACTCGACCGCGAGACGGCCGAGAAGCTGCTGCACGCCGCCCACGAGGTCTGCCCCTACTCGAAGGCCACGCGCGGCAACGTGCAGGTCGATCTCGAGGTCGCTTAAGGTCGCTTTCGAGCCGGCCTTCGGGAGGGCGGGGTGACAAAACCCCGCCTCAGGGGCTAAAAGCCCCGCCTCCAATCTTATTAGAAGCAGAGCCTCCGAATGGCCGGCCACTCGAAATTCAAGAACATCATGCACCGCAAGGGCCGCGCCGACGCCGCGCGCTCCAAGCTGTTCTCCAAGCTGTCGCGGGAAATCACCGTCGCGGCGAAGTCGGGCCTGCCGGATCCGGCCATGAACCCGCGGCTGCGCCTGGCCGTGAACAACGCCAAGGCCGAAAGCCTGCCCAAGGACGTCATCGACCGCGCGATCAAGAAGTCGCAGATGGGCGACGCGGCCGACTACACCGAAATCCGCTACGAAGGCGTGGCCGCCGGCGGCGTCGGGATCATCGTCGAGGTGATGACCGACAACAAGAACCGCGCCGCCGCCAATGTCCGCTCCTACTTCACCAAGATGGGCGGCAACATGGGCGCCACTGGCTCGGTGACCTTCAACTTCGACCGCGTCGGCCAGATCAGCTATCCGGCCAAGACCGCCTCGGAAGACGACATGATGGAAGCCGCCATCGAGGCCGGCGCCGACGACGTCACCTCGGACATGGACGAGGAAGGCGAAGGCCACACGATCTACACCGCCTTCGAGGACCTGAACGAGGTCGCCGCGGCCCTGGAAGCCAAGTTCGGCGCGGCCGCCAACACCAAGATCGCCTGGCGCCCGAAGATGCAGGTGCCGGTCACCGGCGACAGCGTCGCCACGCTGATGAAGCTGCTCGACATGCTGGACGAGGACGACGACGTCCAGGCCGTCTACTCGAACGAAGACATCAGCGAAGAAGACCTGGCCAAGCTGGGCTAGTCCCCCTTCTCCCCTTGCGGGAGAAGGTGTCGCCAAAGGCGACGGATGAGGGGTTGAACATTCGGAACGCCGCGACCGGCTTGACCGCCGTCGCGGCGTTTTCCGTTCGAGCAACCCCTCACCCGGCCCGTCGGGCCCCCCTCTCCCGCAGAGGGAGAGGGATCACGACCGCCTCCCGGCCGTTACAGCCCTCATGGCCTGGCTGTCCCCCGCAGACTTCCTGCCCGTCCTCGGCGCGCTGGTCGCCGGCGCCGTCATCGGGTTCGAGCGCGAGTATCGCGCCCGGCCCGCGGGCCTGCGCACCCATGTTCTGGTCAGCCTGGCCTCGGCGCTGCTGATGCTGGCCGCCGTCCACCAGGTGCGGTGGATGAGCGACACGCCGTCCGACGTCCTGCGCATCGACCCCGTCCGCATGGCCCACGGCGTGCTGACCGGCGTCGGCTTCCTGTGCGGCGGGGTCATCTTCCAGCAGGGCGTGTCGGTGCACGGCCTCACGACGGCGGCCTCCCTGTGGATAACTTCGGCGATCGGGACGCTGTTCGGCGTCGGGCTCTACGAGCTGGCGATCGTCGGCACGGTGCTGGCGGTGGCCACCCTGAGCGCCGCGCGATGGCTGGACCATGGCTTGCCGCAGAAGAACTACACCGAGATCAGCGTCCGCTCGCGCCGCGAGACCCCGCTGGACGAGGAGGAGCTGCGCGGCCTGATGGCCCAGTACGATCTCAAGGGCCAGAAGCTGAACCACAGGCTGCGCGACGGCGGCGCGGTGTTCGAGCTGGCGGGCGCGTTTTCCGGCAAGGGCGCGCTGCGCCTGCGCGAGGTGGCTCATCGGCTGCGGTCCGATCCGCGCGTCGTCGAGTTTGACATCCTGCCGCGCAAGGATTGAGCCGCCGCGTCGTCTTCTCCCGGTGACCCCGCCCGGCTAGAGTGGCGGAATGGTCCTGAAGGTTCACATCGACACCGATTGCGGCGTGGACGACGCCCTGGCGCTGGCGTTGCTGGCGCGCGCCCGGCAGGCGGTCGAGGTGGTGTCGGTCTCGGCCGTGTTCGGTAACACCTATGTGGACCAAGCCGCCGCCAATGCGCGCGGCGTGCTGCGTCTCGCCGGGTGCGGGGCCGAGGTCTATATCGGCGCCGGTTCGGGCCTGGCCAAGCGCCGGGTCGAAAGGATGCGGCCCGCCCACGGCGTCGACGGCCTGAACGGCGCGGGCTTCTCGCAGCGCTGGAAGCTGCCGGAGCTGGAGCGTGGCCATTCGGCCAACTTCCTGGCCTTCGCGGCCCGTCGAAAGGTCGCGGGCCTGTTCCTTGGGCCGCTGACCAATCTCGCCAAGGGCCTGCTGGAGGATCCCGCCGCTTTCCGCAACTGGCGGCCGACGATCATGGCCGGCGCCTTCGCGGTCGAGGGAAAGGCTGCGGGCGGCGCCGACTTCAACAGCTGGAGCGATCCTGAGGCCCTGCAGCGCACGCTGGAGGCTGGCGTCATGCCGCGCCTGATGCCTCTGGACGCCAGCCATCTGGTCGAAGTGACCGCCGCTGACCTGGCGCGCGGCGCCGACTGCTGCGGTTCGCCGCTGTCGGCGCGCCTGACCAAGGCCGCCGGGCCCTATATCGCCTTCCACAAGGGCGTCTGGGGCGGAGAGGGTTGCCGGCCCCACGACGCCGTCGCCGCCGCCAGCCTGATCGCGCCCGAGGTCTTCACCTTCGAACCGGCCCGGCTGCGCGTGGCCGTGGAAGGACCGCGCCTGGGCCGGGTCGAGCGGATCGACGGCGCGCCCAACGCCGAGGTCTGCACCGGCCTCAATGTCGAAGCCGTCCGCCGACTGATCGTCGCCGGGCTGTTCGGAGCCCAGGCGGTGGAGGCGGCCTAGCCGTTTAGTGCGGCTGGCTCCACTGCGCCGCGCGCTCGCGGACCAGATCGCGCATGAACTGGTCGAGGTCGGCTAGGCGGCGGTCCATCTCGGGGATCGGCACGCCGTTCCAGACCGCGTGGTCGTAGGCCGAGCGCGCCTCCTGCAGGTTCTCGCCCGCGCGGTACCGCTCGACGATATGAAGGGTCTCCAGCAGCTTGGTGGGACGGTCGATCTTCTCGTGCTTCATCGACCAGTAGCTGACCATGTACTCGGTCAGGATCCCTTCGTCCGACGTGCTGACCATCGGCGTCTCCCTAATGCTGGCCGCTAGATAGGAAGCCCATCGGCGGTCGCCAGGGTTTGGATCAATTTCCGCCGGCGTAGTCCTTGATCAGGGCGTAGAGGAAATCCCGCCCGTCATAGAGCGACTTGATCCGCACGCGCTCGTTCAGGCCGTGGATGCCGTCGCCGTCCGAGCTGCCGAAGATGCCCGAGACGCCGTAGGTCGGAATGCCCGCGGCGTTAGTGTGGACGCCGTCCGTGGCGCCGGTCAGCAGGATCGGCACGACCGGCACGCCGGGCCACAGCTTGGCCGCCTCCTTCTCGATCGGCCCCATGATCGCCGGCGTGAGGGGCGGAGGCGGCGAGACGCTCTTTTGCTCGTGAGCCAGGGTCACCGCGACCGGCGCGCCGGCCAGCTCCGCGAGCTTGGCGCGAACCTCCTCCACGGGCGTGCCCGGCAGGATGCGGCAGTTGACGTTGGCCGTCGCGCGCTGGGGCAGGGCGTTGGGCGCGTGGCCGGCGCTGACCATCGTCGCCACGCAGGTGGTGCGCAGCATCGAGTTCCACATCGGGTCGGCGGTGACCGTCTTCAGCGCCGCCGGGTCGTTGATGTTGGCCACCAGGGCCTTCATCGCCGCCGCTTGGTCGGGCGTCACCCGCGCCTGCATGCGGGTGAAGTAGCCGCGCGTGGCGTCGTTGAAGCGCGGCGGAAAGCCGTAGGCGCCGATCCGGTCCAGGGCCGCCGACAGCTGGTAGATGGCGTTCGCCGGCACGGGGCGGCTGGAGTGGCCGCCGGGGTTGGTCGCGATCAGGGTGAAGTCCTGATAGACCTTCTCGCCGCCCTGGACCTCCAGCACGACCGGCTTGTCGTGCTCGTCCAGAAGGCCGTCGGCGCCCTCGTTCAGGGCGAACTCGGCGTCGACCAGCGGGCGATGGTTCTTCACCAGGTCCTCGATGCCGTTATAGGCCTCGCTTTCCTCGCCGCAGGTCAGAGCCATCTTGATGTCGCGCTTGGGTTTGAAGCCCGACGTCTTGAGGCGGACAAGGCTGTCGACCCAGATGGCCGCCTGCGCCTTGTCGTCCGACGTTCCGCGCCCGAAGAAATAGCCGTTCTCCTCGACCAGCTTGAACGGGTCGCGCGTCCAGTCGGCGCGGTTGGCCTCGACGACGTCGATGTGGGCCAGCAGCAGCATGGGCTTGGACTTCGGATCCGTCCCGTGGAGGATCGCCACCAGGCTGCCTTCCTTGGGATGGCCGTCGGCGACCACGACCTTGACGTCGCTCTCGGGGAAGCCCGCCGCCTTAAGCCGCGCGCCCATCGCCTCGGCCGCCTGGGTGCAGCTGCCGACCGACAGGGTGGTGTTGATCTCGACCAGCTCCTTGTAGAGCTCGCGGAAAGACAGCTGGTCCGGCCGCACCGTCTTCGGCGCCTCGGCCGTCTGCGCGCCCGCCACCGCCGGCAGGGCCGCGAGGGCCGCCGTGGTCATCCATCCCGCCAGTTTCATGGACTCTCTCCCCAAGCACTTGGTTGGAGGAGAGCGCGGCCGACGTCCGCGCGCAAGGGCCGGCGTTTACGACTCGTTAGGCAAGACAGGGCTTTTCCTCGAAGGCGGAAGCGAGGAAAGTGCGAGAACACATGATGAACGCGAATCGCACGCCTATCCGCATCCTCGGCCTCGATCCGGGCCTTCGCCGCACTGGCTGGGGCGTGCTGACGATCGACGGCGCGCGCATGAGCCACGTGGCGCACGGGGTCATCGTTCCCGACGAGAAGGCCGACTTCGCCCAGCGCCTGCTGCACCTGTTCGAGGGCATCAGCGCCGTGATCGAGCAGCACCGTCCGGACGAGGCGGCGGTCGAGGAGGTGTTTCTGAACACCAACGCCCAATCGACCCTGAAGCTGGGCCACGCCCGCGCCGCGGCCCTGATCGCCCCGGCCCGCGCCGGCCTGCCCGTGGCGGAGTACTCCACCCGCCTGGTCAAGAAGGCGGTGGTCGGCACTGGCGCGGCCGACAAGGCCCAGATCGGCTTCATGATCGCGCGCCTGCTGCCGACCGCCGGCAAGACCACGGCCGACTGCGCCGACGCGCTCGCCGTCGCCATCACCCACGCCAACCTGCGCGCCGCCCATCGGAGGGTCGCATGATCGGTCGCCTGAGGGGCGCCGTCGCCGAGGTCGGCGAGGAAGAGGCCCTGATCGACGTCATGGGCGTCGGCTACATCGTCCGCTGCGGCCATCGCACGCTGCAGCGCCTGCCGGCGCTGGGCGAGGAGACGCTGATCCACGTCGAGAGCCAGTGGAGCGAGAACCAGGGCCTGAGGCTCTACGGCTTCCTGACCCGGGAGGACCGCCGCGCCTTCGTGCTGCTGCAGGCGATCCAGGGCGTGGGACCCAAGGCCGCCATGGCGGTGCTGGACGTGCTGTCGCCCGCCGAGTTGGCCTCCGCCGTCGCCCGCGAGGACAAGGCCGCCGTCGGCCGCGCCAATGGCGTGGGGCCTAAACTCGCCCTTCGCATCGTCACCGAGCTGAAGGACAAGCCGATCACCGACGGCCCGGTGCTGATGACGGCGCCCGCCGCCAGCGCCGCGTCGTCCGCTCCCGCCAAGCCCGCCCCCACCGGCGACGCCGTCGCGGCCCTGATGGGCCTGGGCGTGGCCGAGGTGAACGCCCGCCGCGTCGTCGAGGCCGCCGCCGATCGTCTCGGCGAGGAAGCCACGGTTCAAGCGCTGATCAAGGCCGGCCTGCAGGAGCTTGGCCGATGACGCGGGTCATCTCCGGCGAACCCCAGCATGGCGACCTCGCGCCCGCTGACCGCGCCCTGCGTCCGCAAACCCTGGCCGAGTTCGTCGGCCAGGAGCAGGCCAAGGGCAATCTCCGCGTCTTCATCGAGGCCGCCAAGGGGCGGGGCGAGGCGCTGGACCACGTGCTGCTGTTCGGCCCGCCGGGCCTGGGCAAGACCACCCTGGCGCAGATCGTCGCTCGCGAGCTGGGCGTGAACTTCCGCGCCACCTCCGGCCCGGTGCTGAACAAGCCCGGCGACCTGGCGGCGATCCTAACCAATCTCGAGCCGAACGACGTCCTGTTCATCGACGAGATCCATCGGCTGTCCTCGAACGTCGAGGAGATCCTCTATCCGGCGATGGAGGACCACGTCCTGGACCTGGTGATCGGGGAGGGGCCCTCGGCCCGCTCCATCCGTATCGACTTGGCGCCCTTCACGCTGGTGGCGGCGACCACGCGGGCGGGCATGCTGGCCACGCCGCTGCGCGACCGCTTCGGCATTCCGATCCGCCTGGAGTTCTATACCCCCGCCGAGCTGCGCCACGTGCTGCAGCACGCCGCCCGCAAGATGGGCGCGCCGCTGTCCGACGACGGCGCCGACGAGATCGCCAAGCGCGCTCGGGGCACGCCGCGCGTCGCGGGGCGCCTGCTGCGCCGCGTCCGCGACTTCGCCACCGCCGACGGCGCGACGATCATCGACCGCAAGGCCGCGGGCCTGGCCCTGGCCCGGCTAGAGGTCGACGAGAGCGGTCTCGACAGCCTGGACCGGCGCTACCTGCGGGCCATGATCGAGCACTATGGCGGCGGCCCGGTGGGCGTGGAGACCATCGCCTACGCCATCGCCGAGGCCCGCGACGCGGTCGAGGACGTGATCGAGCCGTATCTGATGCAGCAGGGCTTCATCCAGCGCACCCCGCGCGGCCGCATGGCCTGCGGCAAGGCCTATCTGCACCTGGGCCTGACCCCGCCCGCCGCCCCGCCGGGACAGGCGCAGGGCGCGCTGTTCGACGAGTAGGGCGGAGCTTCTCTGTATTCGCGCCCTATTCGAGCCATCGTGACAAGCGGCCGCAAAAGATAGAGGCTTAGCTTCATCGAGCGGAGGCGGGCATGTCCAATGACTTGGGCACGGGGCTGATACTTCTTGGTGCTGGGTTTACCTTGACCACGATCGGCGGTGCGCTCGTCGGCAGCTATCTTCAACAGCGCTCCTGGACATATCAGTGGACCGCCCAGCGAGCAGTCGAGACCTCAGCCCTCGCGCGGGGGATCTTCGATGAAGTCAGCAGGCTGATGGATAAGCGCCTCTTCAGGCTGGCGCAGCTGCATCTTTGGATTGAGCGCGGCGAGGAAGAGCTGCTGGCCGTAGCCCTCGCCAACTACCGAGCCGTACTGGTTGAGTGGAACGACTCCATCAATCGTCACCTATCGATGCTGCAGTTCTTTTTTGGCGAAGAGGTGCGTGCTGAATTTGATTTCGGCGTAGGTGCTCATTTCGTCGCCGCAGGCACTGCGGTGGAAAGGCTCTATCGCAATCGGCATCAAAAAGACGCCACTACGGAAAACGCCGAGGCCGTCAGCAAATTAATCAAAACGGTGCGCTCGGAAGTCTACGAGTTCAACTTGACGCTCTTGTCCAGAATACCCGCTTCTTCAGTCGTCTCGCCGTCTTCATTCGTGGGGTTCGCTAAAGCGCTTATCTCTCCGGGGCCCCAAGGGCCAGAGCGGACTTACTACAGGACGCGAAGCAATGGATGATGGAGGGCCTGAGCAATAGGACTCCCCATGACGACCCCGCCCGAACCGACCGCTGGCGTCTTCGATGGCCGCGAGCATCAGCTGCCCGTGCGCATCTATTACGAGGACACCGACTTCACCGGCATCGTCTACCACGCCAACTACCTGCGCTATCTGGAGCGTGGGCGCAGCGACTTCTTCCGCATGGTCGGCATCTCGCACAGCGAGCTCGCCGGACAGGACACCGGCTTCGCGGTCATCCGCATGGAGCTGGACTTCAAGCGCGCGGCCAAGATCGACGACGCCCTGGTGGTGCGCACCCTGTACGAGCGGGTCGAGGGCGTGCGGCTGCATGTCAGCCAGCGGATCACGCGCGGCGACGAGACGATCCTGGAGGCCAAGGCGGTCGCCGTCTGCATCAGCCTTTCGGGCCGTCCGAGACGGCCGACGGCGGAGATGACCGCCAAGCTGGCGCCCTGGCTGGCGCCGTCCGGCGAAGCTTAAGGCGCCGTCCCCATTTTTTCGGATCGATCGACCCTCGTCATAGTTTCACCCAAGCGCCGCTTCATGCCATACGGCGCACACCTGTCCTGATCAGACGCCCCAACGGAGCCCTATCCCGCATGGACGCCTCGGCCGCCGCCCCCAATTTCTCGTTCTTCGCCCTGTTCATGCAGGCCGACTGGGTCGTCAAAGGCGTGATGATCGGCCTGATCCTGGCGTCGCTGGGCTCGTGGGCCGTGATTCTGGACAAGCTTTTCCGGTTCAACACCCTGAACCGCGCGGCCGACCGCTTCGAGGAGCAGGTCAGCGGCGGGCGCTCGCTGGAGGACGTGGCCGGCGAGGCCGGCGCCAATCCGCCCCACGCCCTGCCGCGCATGCTGCAGGCGGCGCTGAAGGAATGGCGCGACGCCAAGACCCGGGCGATGACCGAGAACCAGACGGCCTTCCTGGTCGCCCGCATCGACCGCATCCTCGACACCATGATCGCCCGCGAGACCGCCAAGGTCGAAGAGGGCCTGGGCAGCCTGGCGATCGTCGCCACCGCCAGCCCGTTCATCGGCCTGTTCGGCACGGTCTGGGGCATCATGCACGCCTTCCAGAACATCGCCCTGTCGAAGAACACCTCGCTGGCCGTCGTCGCGCCGTCGATCGCCGAGGCCCTGTTCGCCACGGCCGTGGGCCTGATCGCCGCCATCCCGGCCTATATCGCCTACAACAAGTTCTCGACCGACGCGGGCAAGTACGCCGGCCGCCTGGAAGGCTTCGCCGACGACCTGTCGACCGCGATCCAGCGTCGCCTGACCGAGCGCTAAGCCATGGCGATGTCCTCCAACGACGCGTTCGCCACCGGGGGCGGCCGAGGCCGCCGCCGTCGCGGCCGCCGCACGCGCGGGGCCCTGTCCGAGATCAACGTCACGCCGCTGGTCGACGTGATGCTGGTGCTCTTGATCATCTTCATGATCTCGGCGCCGCTGCTGACCGCCGGCGTGCCGCTGGAACTGCCGAAGACCGAGGCCGCGGCCCTGCAGAACCAGGACGAGCC
>JAYRLX010000030.1:0-17527 GCA_041905125.1 Caulobacter sp.
GAAGCGCGAAGCCAACCGCGTCCAGATCGTGGCCGGCAACATCGCCACCTACGACGCCGCCCGCGCCCTGATCGACGCCGGCGCCGACGCCGTGAAGGTGGGCATCGGTCCGGGCTCGATCTGCACCACCCGCATCGTCGCGGGCGTGGGCGTGCCGCAGCTGACCGCGATCATGGAAGCCGTCCGCGCGGGCCGTGAGAGCAACACCCCGATCATCGCCGATGGCGGCATCAAGTACTCGGGCGACCTGGCCAAGGCCATCGCGGCCGGCGCCTCGACCGCCATGATGGGCTCGATGTTCGCCGGCACCGAAGAGGCGCCCGGCGAGGTGTTCCTGTACCAGGGCCGCTCGTACAAGAGCTATCGCGGCATGGGCTCGGTGGGCGCGATGGCCCGCGGCTCGGCCGACCGCTACTTCCAGAAGGAAGTGACGGACAGCTTCAAGCTGGTGCCGGAAGGCATCGAGGGCCAGACCCCATTCAAGGGTCCGATCTCGCCGGTGCTGCACCAGCTGGTCGGCGGTCTTCGCGCGGCCATGGGCTATGTCGGCGCGCCGACCATCCCCGAGCTGCAGAAGCGCGCCAAGTTCGTCCGGATCACCGGCGCGGGCCTGCGTGAAAGCCACGTCCACGACGTGATGATCACCCGCGAGGCCCCGAACTATCCGAGCGCGGTCTAGCCGATGCGGATGGCGTTCGAACTTCAGATGCTGGGCGTGGCGGTCCTGATCGGCCTCGTCCACCTGCTGGCGGCGGCCCTGGCGGGCGTGTCGCAGCGGGGTCTGAAGTGGAGCGCCGGTCCGCGCGACGAGCCTGTTCCGGTCAGCGGCCTGGCCGCGCGGCTGGAGCGGGCCTTCGCCAACTACCGCGAGAGCTTCCCGTTCTTCGCCGCCGCCGTGCTGGTCGCCTATCTGGGCGGCCGGTTCGGGACGCTGACCCTGGTCGGCTCCGGTCTGTATGTCGGCGGCCGCATCGCCTTCCTGCCGCTCTACGCGCTGGGCGTGCCGTGGGTGCGCAGCATCGCCTGGGCCGTCTCCTTCACGGGGATCTTCCTGACCCTCCTGGCTCTGGTCGTCTGATGCGCGACGGAGGACGGGTTTCAGCGGCGATCGAGGTTCTCACCGAGATCGAGGCGCGGCATTTTCCGGTGAAGATGGCGCTGAAGCGCTGGGGGGAGGCCGCCCGCTACGCCGGCTCCAAGGACCGCGCCTTCGTCTCGGGCCTGGTGCTGGACGCCCTGCGTCGCAAGCGCTCGCTGGGCTGGATGATGGGCGACGCCAGCGCGCGCGGTGTCGTGCTGGGCGTGCTGGCCTTCACCTGGGCTTGGACGCCCGAGCGCATCGCCGAGGCGGCCGCCGAGGAGCATGGCTTTGGCCCGCTGACGGACGCCGAGCGCGAGCGTCTCTCCAATCCTGTTCCGCTCGACGGCGCGCCCGCCCCGGTGGTCGGCGACTATCCCGACTGGCTGGAAGAGCGGCTGATCCGCACCCTGGGCGCCGACCAGGCCGTCGAAATGCGGGCGCTGTCCGAACGCGCCCCGGTCGACCTGCGCGTCAACACCCTGAAGACCGACGCCGAGCGCGCCGCCAAGGCCCTGGCCCCGATCCACGCCGCGCCGGCGGGAATCCTGCCGAACGCCTTCCGCATTCCCGCGCCGGCGGCCGCCGACCGCACGCCGTCGGTCGAGGCCGTGCCGGCCTTCTCCAAGGGTTGGTTCGAAGTCCAGGACCTGGGCTCCCAGATCGCCGCCGCCGTGGCGGGCGAGGTCAAGGGCAAGCAGGTGCTGGACTTCTGCGCCGGCGGAGGCGGCAAGACGCTGGCCCTGGCCGCCGCCATGGGCAACAGCGGCCAGATCTTCGCCCATGACGCAGACGCTCGCCGCCTCGCCGACACGATCCGGCGCGGCCAGAGGGCAGGGGTCCGCAACCTGCAGATCCGCTCGCCGATCGAGGCGACACCGCTGAAGGGCCTGGAAGGCAAGATCGACGTCGTCTTCGTCGATGCGCCCTGCACCGGCGCCGGCACCTGGCGCCGTCATCCGGACGCCAAGTGGCGCCTCTCGCCCGACCAGCTGGCCAAGCGCCAGATCGAGCAGGACAGCGTGCTGGAGGACGCCGCGACCTTCGTGAAGGCCGGCGGCCGGATGGTCTATGTCACCTGCTCGCTGCTGACCGACGAGAACGAGGACCGCGTCGCCGGCTTCCTCGAGCGTCACCCCGAATTCACCGTGAAGCCGATCGCCCTGCCGGGTGTCGAGCAGTATGTGAGCCCTGAAGGCTATCTGCGCCTGACCCCTTACCGCGCCGGGACGGACGGCTTCTTCGCCGCCGTGCTGGAGCGATCCACCTACACGCCCTGATTTGACCTCTAGACCGCTGGAGACCCGCCGATGACCACTGAACCGAACCACCAGCGCGTCCTGATCGTCGACTTCGGCAGCCAGGTGACCCAGCTGATCGCCCGGCGGGTGCGCGAGGCCGGCGTCTATTGCGAGATCCACCCGTTCGACAAGGCCGAGGCCATCGTCGACGAGTACAAGCCCAGCGCCATCATCCTGTCGGGCGGTCCGGCCAGCGTGCTGGAGGCCGACAGCCCCCGCATCGGCCGCAAGCTCTTCGATCTGGGCCTGCCGTTGCTGGCCATCTGCTACGGCCAACAGCTGCTGTGCGACGTGCTGGGCGGCAAGGTCGAGGGCGGCCACGCCGGCGAGTTCGGCCGCGCCGAGCTGACCGTCGGCAAGGTCAGCCCGATGTTCCAGGGCCTGGCCGGCGTCGGCGAGCTGGAAACCGTCTGGATGAGCCACGGCGACCGCGTCACCGCAATCCCCGAAGGCTTCGAGGTCATCGCCACCTCGACCGGCGCGCCGTTCGCGGCCATCGCCAATGACGAGAAGAAGATCTACGCCCTGCAGTTCCACCCCGAGGTGTACCACACCGTCAACGGGGCCAAGATGTACCGGAACTTCCTGTTCAACATCGCCGGCCTGAAGGGCGACTGGACCATGGCGGCCTTCCGCCAGGAGATGGTCCAGAAGATCCGTGACCAGGTCGGGACCGGCAAGGTGATCTGCGGCCTGTCGGGCGGCGTCGACAGCTCGGTGGCCGCCGTCCTCATCCACGAGGCGATCGGCGACCAGCTGACCTGCGTGTTCGTCGACACCGGCCTGCTGCGCAAGAACGAAGCCGACCAGGTCGTCACCCTGTTCCGCGACCACTACAACATCCCGCTGGTCCACGTGGACGCCGGCGAGCTGTTCCTGGGCGAGCTGGCGGGCGTCAGCGATCCGGAGACCAAGCGCAAGACCATCGGCAAGCTGTTCATCGACGTCTTCGACAAGGAAGCCGCCAAGATCGACGGCGCCGAGTTCCTGGCCCAGGGCACGCTCTATCCCGACGTCGTCGAGAGCGTTTCGGCGCGCGGCGGCCCCTCGGCGGTGATCAAGAGCCACCACAATGTCGGCGGCCTGCCGGACTACATGAAGCTGAAGCTGGTCGAGCCGCTGCGTGAGCTCTTCAAGGACGAGGTCCGCGCCCTGGGCGTGGAACTGGGCCTGGCCCCCGCCTTCGTCGGCCGTCACCCGTTCCCGGGTCCGGGCCTGGCTATCCGCATCCCGGGCGAGATCACGCCCGAGAAGGTCAAGGTGCTGCAGGAGGCCGACGCCATCTATCTGGAAGAGATCCGCAACGCCGGCCTCTACGACAAAATCTGGCAGGCCTTCGCCGTGCTGCTGCCGGTGAAGACCGTCGGCGTGATGGGCGACGCCCGCACCTACGAGAATGTCCTGGCCCTGCGCGCGGTCACCTCGACCGACGGCATGACCGCCGACTTCTTCGAGTTCCCCTGGCCCGTGCTGGGCAAGACCGCGACGCGCATCATCAACGAGGTCCGGGGCGTCAATCGGGTCGTCTACGACGTGACGTCCAAGCCGCCCGGCACCATCGAGTGGGAGTGACGGTAGTATATTACCGTAGTCGACGGATTTGCATCCGTCGTTTGGCGCTCGTCGTGCGGCCCCGGCAATACCGTGCGCGCCTTCTTGGAGCCCCGTGATCAGTAGGAACCCTCCCCGCAGCGCGGTGTAAAACGGTTGCTAGGCGGAGTCGTACTGTAGCGTAGAAGGGCAGGAAAACGGCGGATCTTGCTCCAGGCCCGCCTTGAAAAGATCTAGACCGCAGGCTTGGCTTCGCCGCGGTCGCCGAGGCGGTTGGCCACGGCGGGGAAGGCTCACTCGCCGTGGATCCACGGCGAGTGGCTAGACCGCATCGATCGGCAGCTTGAGATAACGGACCCCGTTGGCCTCGGGCTTCGGGAGACGGCCGGCCTGGATGTTCACCTGGACGGACGGCAGGATCAGCCGGGGCATGGGCAGGGTGGCGTCGCGCGCGCGGCGCTGGGCCACGAACTCGGCTTGGCGGACGCCGTCGTGCAGATGGATAGTGCCGGCTCGCTGATCGGCGACGGTGGTTTCCCAGCGATAATCGGTTCGTCCGGGCGGCAGGTAATCGTGGCAGAGGAACATCCGCGTTCCTGCCGGAAGCGCCAGAAGGCGGCGAACTGATGCGAAGAGGGTGGCCGCGTCGCCGCCGGGGAAGTCGCAACGCGCCGAACCATAGTCGGGCATGAACAGGGTATCGCCCACGAAGACCGCGTCGCCGATCACATAGCTGACGCAGGCGGGCGTGTGGCCGGGCGTGTGGAGCACGACCGCTTCCATTTGGCCGATCCGAAATCGTTCGCCGTCCTGGAACAGGTGGTCGAACTGAAGACCGTTGGCCGAAAAGTCATCGCCGAGACCAAAGAGTGCGCCGAACACCTTTTGCACGGCGGTGATGTAGGCCCCGATCGCGATCTTGCCACCGAGCTGCTCCTGGAGGTAGGGCGCGGCCGAAAGGTGGTCCGCGTGGGCGTGGGTCTCGAGGATCCAATCAACGGACAGGCCCTCGCGCCTGACGTGCGCGATGATGTCGTCAGCATTGGCGTGGCTGGTGCGTCCCGAGGCCGGGTCGAAGTCCAGAACGCTGTCGATGATCGCGCAGGCGCTCGAGGCGGGGTCCTTGACGATATAGGACACGGTGTAAGTGGCCCCGTCGAAGAAGGCCCGAACGTCTGGGGCCATCCGGGATTGAGCCAGCGCGCGAGCAGCCTCGAGCGGGCGGTCTTGGAAAGGCATATTCCAGTTCCGAGTTGAAATTGCGCTGCTTTTATATATTCGAATGTACGAATATATCAATGACTCATGAGGCGCTCATGGACCCGCATATGATCCTGACCGCGCTCGCGAGCGGCGCCGTGGTCGGCGCCCTGCTGGGACTGTTCGGGGGCGGGGGCTCGGTGCTCGCCACGCCCTTGCTGCTTTACGTCGTCGGCATGCGGGATCCGCACCTGGCGATCGGCACCTCGGCGGCCGCCGTCTCCGTCAACGCGGCGGCCAATTTGATCGGGCACTGGCGCGGCGGGCGGGTCAAATGGCCCTGCGCCAGCGTCTTCGCTGCGGCCGGGCTGGCCGGATCCTTTCTGGGCTCCAGCATCGCCAAGCTGATCGACGGCCAGCGGCTGCTGCTGTTCTTCGCCTTGGCCATGGCCGCCATCGCGATCTCGATGATGCGTAGACCGCGATCCGAGGGCGATCCCGACGTCCACATTACCTGGCCCCTGGTCCGGCGGCTGGCGCCCCTGGGCGTGCTGACAGGCGCGGCCGCCGGCTTCTTCGGCATCGGCGGCGGCTTCCTGATCGTGCCGGGGCTGATGGCCGCGACGGGCATGACCATGGCCAACGCCGCGGCCTCGTCGCTGGTCTCGGTGGCGCTGTTTGGGGCGGCGACGTCCTTCACCTACGCGCTGTCGGGCTGGGTCGACTGGAAGATCGCCGGCGTGTTCGTGGTGGGCGGCGCGGTCGGCGGGCTCGCCGGTGTCAAGGGCGCGACCCTGCTAGCCGGCCGGGCGCTGTTGGCGCGCCGACTATTCGCCGTCCTGGTTCTGGTGGTGGCGGCCTACGTCGCCTGGCGCGCCGTGGGCGGGCTCTGAGGTCTTAGCCCGCTGTGCGGTAGATGTCCGACAGCGTGGCCAGCACCCGCGCGGCGTTGGGGTCGCTGAGGCTGTAGTAGATGGTCTGGGCTTCGCGACGCGTCGCCACAAGGCCCTCGGCGCGCATCTTGGCCAAGTGCTGGGAGGTCGCCGATTGCGCCAGGCCCGCATGCTCGGAGAGCTCGCCGACAGAGGCTTCGCCGTCCGCGAGGCGGCAGAGCAGCAGCAGGCGCTGCTCGCTGGCCAGCAGTTTGAGCAGCCGCGCGGCGTCGCTGGCGCAGGCGCGCAGGTCGGCGACGTCGGACGGCGAATGGCAGGAAACGGCGGGAGCGGTCATTGGAGCCAATGTAGAAACATGGGTTTCAGGATCAAGCGGTCTTGGTCTTCACCGGAGCGTCCGGATCGCGCAGGACGACATAGATCGCCGGAATGACCAGGACGGTCAGGACGGTGGAGGACGCCAGGCCAAACAGCAGGGAAATGGCCAGGCCCTGGAAGATCGGGTCGGTCAGGATCACCGCCGCGCCGATCATCGCCGCCAGGGCGGTCAGCAGGATCGGCTTGAAGCGGATCGCGCCCGCCGTCAGCAGCACCTCGCGCAGCGGCTTTCCGTCCTCGGCGCTGTGACGGATGAAATCCACCAGCAGGATCGAATTGCGCACGATGATGCCGGCCAGGGCGATGAAGCCGATCATCGAGGTCGCGGTGAACGGCGCGCGGAACAGGATGTGGCCCAGGACGATGCCGACCAGGGTCAGCGGGATCGGGGTCAGGATCACCAGCGGCAGGCGGAAGCTTTTGAACTGCGCCACCACCAGGACGTAGATGCCCAGGATCGCCACGCCGAACGCCGCGCCCATGTCGCGGAAGGTCACCCAGGTGATCTCCCACTCGCCGTCCCAGAGTACGGTCGGGCGGCTCTCGTCGGCGGGTTGGCCGTGCATGCGGATGTCGGGCTTGGGCGTTGCCCCCCAGTTCATGTCGCGCAGGCGCTTGTCGACGTCCATCATGCCGTAGATCGGGGCCTCGTAGGCGCCGGCCAGCTCGGCCATGACCATGTCGACGTCGCGACCGTCGCGACGGAACACATGAGTCGAGCCCGCCTCGCGCTTGGCGTCGACGACTTCGGACAGTTCGACCAAGCGCCCGCTGGCAGCCCGCGCCACCGGCGTCGAGCCCAGGGCCTCGCCCCAGGTGCGGGCGCTTTGAGGGAGGCGGACCGAGATTTCCAGGGGATCGCGACCTTCGCCGCGATGGGCGTAGCCGACCACCTGGCCGCCGAACGCCGCGCCGATGGAGTCGAGCACGTCGCGGTCCGATACGCCCAGGGCCTCCAGCCGCGAGCGGTCGGGAACCAGGCGCAGGGTGGGGCGGGGCGCGCCCCAGCTGTCGTCGATGTCGACGATATAGGGGACGGCGTGGAAGGTGGCCTTGACGCGCTCGGCGACCGCGCGGCGGGTGGCGGCGTCCGGGCCGTAGATCTCGGCCAGCAGGGTCGCCATGACGGGCGGTCCGGGCGGCGCCTCGACCACCTTGATGGCCGCGCCGGCGGGCAGGGCGATCCGCGCCAGGCGCTCGCGCAGGTCCAGGGCCACGGCATGGCTGGAGCGCTTGCGTTCGTCCTTCGGCGCGAGGGCCAGGGAGAGGTCGCCCTGCTCAGGACGGGCGCGGAGATAGTAGTGGCGAACCAGGCCGTTGAAATTGAACGGCGAGGCGGTCCCGGCATAGGAGTCGATCGCGACCGTCTCGGGCAGGGTTCCGGCGATGGCGGCGGCCTGGGCCAGGGTGCGCTGAGTGATTTCCAGCGACGTGCCTTCCGGCATGTCCAGCACTACCTGCAGCTCTGACTTGTTGTCGAACGGCAGCAACTTCACGGTCACGGTCTTGGTGGCGAACATCGCGCAGGCCAGCAGGGTGGCGACGCCGACCCCGCCCAGGAACATCCAGGCCGAGCGGCGGTCCCGGATCACGCGGCCGGCGACCCGGCGGTAGAGCGCGCCCAGCTTCCCTTCGTCGTCGTGACCGTGGCCGTGCGAGCCGCCCTCCAGCGTCTTGCGGGCGAAGCGGACCATCAGCCACGGCGCGATGACCACGGCGACGAAGAACGAGAAGACCATGGCGGCGGAGGCGTTGACCGGGATCGGCGCCATGTAGGGGCCCATCAGACCGGACACAAACAGCATCGGCAGCAGGGCGGAAACGACCGTCAGCGTGGCCACGACCGTGGGATTGCCGACCTCGGCCACGGCCTCGACGGCGGCGTCGATCCGGCCGCGTTCGTCGTTCATCGCCCAGTGGCGGGCGATGTTCTCGATCATGACGATGGCGTCGTCGACCAGGATGCCGATCGAGAAGATCAGCGCGAACAGGCTGACGCGGTTGATCGTGTAGCCCATCAGGTTCGAGGCGAAGAGCGTCAGCAGGATGGTCGTCGGAATGACCACGGCGGTGACGCCTGCCTCCCGCCAGCCTATGGCCAGGCCGATCAGCACGACGATCGAGACCGTCGCTAGCCCCAGGTGGAACAGCAGCTCGTTGGCCTTCTCGTTGGCGGTCGCGCCGTAGTCGCGGGTGACGTCGACATTCAGCGTCTCGGGCAGCAGCGAGCCCTTCAGGGCCTCGACGCGATCCAGCACCGCCTTGGAGACGACCACGGCGTTGGCGCCCTTGCGCTTGGCGATGGCCAGGCTGACCGCCGGCGCCTCGCTCCAGCCGTTCTCGAAACGCGCATAGCGGCGGACCTGGGTCTGGTCCTCGCGCGGCCCTTCGACGACGTCGGCGACGTCGCGAACATAGACAGCCTCGCCCTTGGCCGAGGGCAGGGCCAGCAAACCGATCTCGGTCGCGCTCTTCAGGTCGCGCCCGGCGGTGACGGCGACCGCCTCGCCGCCGTTGCGCACGTCGCCCGCCGGGAAGGCGCGGGTCGCCTGCCGGATGGTGTCCATCAGCGCGCCCATCGACACGCCGCGCAAAGCCAGGCGCGCGGGATCGGGCGTGACGCGGATCTCGCGGGGACGGCCGCCGACGATGAAGGTCAGCCCCACGTCATCGACCTTGGCGACCTCGGTCTTCAGCTTGCCGGAGACCTCGCGCAGGGTCTCATCGGTCCAGCGATTTTCGTAGCCGGGCTTGGGCGACAGGGTCAGGACCAGGCTCGGCACGTCGTTGATGCCGCGCGTCTGGATCAGCGGCTCGGGGATACCGGCGGGAATGCGGTCGTAGTTGGCGCGAACCTTCTCGTGGATGCGCACGGCCGCGGCGTCGGGGTCGACGCCGACCTTGAACCGGGCCGTGACCATCACCTGATGGTCGTCGGCGAAGGTGTAGACGTGCTCGACGTCGTTGACGCTCTTGACGATCGCTTCCAGCGGCTTGCCGACTAGCTCGACGGCGTCGGGCGCGGACAGGCCAGGCGCGGCGACCATGATGTCGACCATGGGCACGCTGATCTGGGGCTCCTCCTCGCGGGGGATCGAGAACAGCGCCAGCAGGCCGACGGCGATCGCGGCCATCAGGATCAGGGGCGTCAGCGGCGATCGGATCGTCGTCTTGGTCAGGCGGCCGGAGAGCCCGAGGTTCATCGCCCCGCCTCCGCCGGGGTCAGGACGTCTCCGATCCGAAGGCCGGACAGGACCTCGACCATGCCAGGATCAGCGGCGGCCGAGGTCTGGACGGGGCTGTCGGCGACCGCGCCATCCTTGCCGACTAGGCGGACATAGTCGACGCCAAAGCGGGTGACCACGTAGCGGCGCGGGATCACGACCGCCTGGCGCTGGCCGACGGAAACGAAGGCTCGAACCTTTCGCCCGATCAGCGCCTGGGGAAGATCGGCGGCGGTGACGTCCGCGACGATCTGGCCGCCCGTCACGGCTGGATAGATCTGGCTGATCTGCCCCGACGCGACCGCGCCGCCCAGATCTTCGGCGGCGAAGCGGACCTTGCCGCCGACCTTCAACGCCGAGGCCTCACCCTCGGGAAGGGTTATGCGCACAACCGGCGGTCCGGCGGTGATCGTGGCGATCGACTGGCCGGGCATGACCACCGAGCCTAAAGGCACGTCGGCGGTCAGCACGCGTCCGGCCGCGGGAGCCAGCACCGCGCCCTGGACGCCGAGTTCGGCGCTGGCCCGCGCCTGGGCGCGCGCGGCGGCGAGGCCGGCGCTGGCGGCCTTGGCCGCCGCCTGCACCTGGTCCAGACGGGCCTTGGCGTAGACGCCGTGATCGTAGAGGTCCTGGGTGCGGGCGAGATCGGCCTGGGCCTGGGCGGCCTGCGCGGCGGCGGCGGCGACCTGGGCGTCGTAGGCGCCGGCCTGCAGGCCGATCCGCTCGTCGTGGACGATCGCGATCGTCTGCCCCTGGCGCATCACGTCGCCTTCCATGACCCGCAGGCGCGAGATCGTTCCCGGGATGCGGGCGCGCGCCTCGGCCATGTCGCGCGTCGTCAGCGTGGCGGGGACCGGTTTGAGATCATCGACGACCGACGCGCGGACCGTCAGGCGATCGGCCGCGGGCGCCATGACCACGGCGGGCTTGGTCGAGGCTTCGTCCTTGCCGCAGGCGCCGAGCAGCGCGGCCAGCCCAAGAGCGCCGATCAGGAGTGGCTTTGCGGTCATCGTCGTCCCCCCGAGGGCCTTTTTTGCTTAGCCGCGATCGCTGATCTGGCCGCTCGCGGCGTCCAGGCTGACGGTGGGGAGGCCCGCGGCCTTCCACGCCATGATCCCGCCGCCCAAATGGCTGTCCAACTTGTGGCCGGCGGCGCGGCAGCGATCGATGGCGGTGGCCGAGCGCTTGCCGGAGCCGCACTGCATGATGATGCGCCGGTCGTCGACAAGCGGCAGCGCGGACGGGTCGAACGTCGACAGCGGGAAATTCAGGGCGCCATGGATCCGCTCTGCCGCGAACTCGGCGGGCTCGCGCACGTCGATCAGCAGGATCTGCCCCGCGTCCAGCGCCGCCTTCACTTCCGCAGGGGTGAGGTCCTTCACCTTAGGTCCGAACATGGCCGTCTCCATCACAGGGGCGCTTCTGCCACCCATAAAATTCGTAATTGCTAATATGCGGAAATTAGAATATTAAGTCAAGCGCGGCTGGTTGACGGACATCATGGCCGCTCCGGCCGGCCCACGAGCTGATCGGGATTAAACCAGTAGGGAGAAGCCAGGTGGTCAAGCCTCGCGTCGTCGTTCTGGGAGCCGGTCTGGGCGGCGCCATCGCCGCGTTCGAGATCAAGCTCGCTGTCGGCAAGAAAGCCGATGTGCATGTCGTCTCGCAGGGCGACACGTTCCACTTCGTACCGTCCAACCCCTGGGTCGCCGTGCGCTGGCGCACGCGCGACGCGATCGAGGTCAAGCTGCCGCCGGTCTTCCAGAAGAAAGACATCGCCTTCACCGGAGTCGGCGCCAGCAAGGTCGATCCCGCGGCCAACACGCTGCATCTGGCCGATGGTCAGGCTCTGCCCTACGACTACCTCGTCATCGCCACGGGGCCCGAGCTGGCCTTCGACGAGATTCCCGGACTGGGACCGAACGGCGGCCACACCCAGTCGGTCTGCCATGTGGCCCACGCCGAGGCGGCGGCCGACGCCTTCGATCGGTTCTGCCAGAACCCCGGTCCGATCGTCGTCGGCGCGGTTCAGGGCGCCTCGTGCTTTGGCCCCGCCTACGAGTTCGCCCTGATCCTCGACACCGAGCTGCGCCGCCGCAAGGTGCGCGACAAGGTGCCGATGACCTTCGTGACCTCGGAGCCCTATGTCGGCCACCTGGGCCTGGACGGCGTCGGCGACACCAAGGGCCTGCTCGAGAGCGAGCTGCGTCAGCGCCACATCAAGTGGGTGACCAACGCCAAGGTCGCCTCGGTCGACGAAGGCCTGATGCATGTCGAAGAGATCGCCGAGGACGGTTCGGTGCACGCGCGTCACGACCTGCCGTTCGGCTTCTCGATGATGCTGCCCGCCTTCAGGGGCGTGGAGGCCGTTCGCGGCGTCGAGGGCCTGGTCAATCCGCGCGGCTTCATCCTGATCGACAAGCACCAGCGCAACCCGACCTATCCGAACATCATGGCCCTGGGCGTCTGCGTCGCCATTGCGCCGACCGGCAAGACGCCGGTGCCGGTCGGCGTGCCCAAGACCGGCTTCATGATCGAAAGCATGGTCACCGCCATCGCGCATAACCTGAAAGAGATCCTGGACGGCCAGGCCCCGACCCACGAGGCCAGCTGGAACGCGATCTGCCTGGCCGACTTCGGCGACGGCGGCGTGGCCTTCGTCGCCCAGCCGCAGATCCCGCCGCGCAACGTCAACTGGTCAGCCAGCGGCAAGTGGGTTCACCTGGCCAAGGTCGGCTTCGAGAAATACTTCCTGGGCAAGGTCAAGCGCGGCGAGAGCGAGCCGTTCTACGAGAAGCTGGCCCTCGACATCCTGGGCGTCAACAAGATCAAGGGCGCCTGACGATGCGCCAGTTCGCCTGCCCCGCCTGTGGCGCGTCAAACCGAATTCCCGAGGATCGCGACCCTGCGGCCGCCCGATGCGGGCTCTGCAAGGGCGAGATCTTTTCGGGCGCGCCGCTGGACGTTGACGCCCAGGGGCTCGCCCGCCACCTCTCCGGCACCAAGGGCGCGCCGGTGCTCGTCGACGTCTGGGCGCCCTGGTGCGGCCCCTGCCGGGCCATGGCTCCGCAATTCGCGGCGGCCGCTTCACGCCTTGGCGCTCGCGCGCGGCTGCTGAAGCTCAACGCCGACGACAACCCCGGCCCCTGCGCGCAGTACGGCGTCCAGAGCATACCGGCGCTGCTGCTCTTCCAGGATGGGCGCCTGATCGCCCGCAAGGCCGGCCTGATGAGCGCCGATCAACTCGTCGATTGGGTGAGCTTGGCCACGGCCAAGGCCGCCGTCTGATAGCGAAAGGAAATAGTCTCATGACCCTCGATCGCGCCGTGCTGGCCTTCGCCGGCTTCGTCGTTCTGCTCGGGCTGGCGCTCGCGCACTTCGTTCACCCGTACTGGGTTGGGCTGTCAGCCTTCGCGGGCCTGAACATGATCCAGGCAGCGTTCACGGGGTTCTGTCCCGCGGCTATGATCTTCAAGAAGCTGGGCGTGAAGCCGGGGACCGCGTTCCGCTGATGCGCCGCGCCGCCCTGATCGCCGCCAGCGCCCTTTTTGCCTTCCCGCTCGTCGCGCGAGCGACCACGCTCGAGGAGGCTATCGCGGCGGCGCGCGCCTATGATCCCGACCTCCGCTCGGCCCGGGCCCAGACGGATGCGGCTGAGGCGCGCCTCGACGCGGCCAAGGGGGCGCGGCTCCCAAGCGTTGGCCTGGCTGGCGAGTATATGAGCGGCCGCAACGATCTGGGCGGCTTCTTTGGTTTCGCGGCGGCGGACGTCGATCCGCGCTCGGTGCGGTTGGAAATCGCCCAGCCGCTCTACGCGGGCGGCGCCATCGCGGCGGGGGTCGACCAGGCCAGAGCCGGGCAGGCCGGCGCCAAGGCCCGGCTGGTCCAGGCCGATGACACGCTGCAAGTGGCCGTCGCGCGCGCCTATGTCGGCGTCCGAACCGCCGAAGCCTTCTTCGAGGCCAGTCAGGCGCAGGCCAAGGCGTTTGACGAATGGACCCGACAGGCGCAACTGCGGTTCGCGGCCGGTGAAATCCCGCGCAGCGATCTGGAGCTCACGCGCGCGCGCGGAGCCGAGGCGCGAGCGGGGACGGCGAGGGCGCAGGGCGCTCTAGCGGTAGCGCGCGCTCAGTACGCGGCGCTGGTCGGCGGCGAGCCTATCGCGCTCGAGCCGGTCGCCGACGACGGCGCCATGCCCGCGCTGGACGAGGTCCTGGCCCGGGCCGAGGCCGTCAGCCCCGCGCTGCGGGCCGCCGAGGCCGGGGTTCGCGCGGCGCAGGCGGCCGCCAGGGCCGCCGCGGCCCAAGGTTTGCCGAGCGTCAGCGTCGCGGCTCGCGCCGAACAGGTGCGAGACCAGTTCTTTCCGGGCTATCGTTCGGACGCCGTCACGGTCGGCCTGCAAGGTCGGTGGACGTTGTTCGCCGGCGGTCGCGTTCAGGCTGCCAAGGCCGAGGCCTCCGCGGGCGTCCGCGCCGCCGAGGCCCAGCGCGACGCCGCTCGCGCTGGATTGAAGACGGCGGTCATCGCCGCCTGGAGCGATCTTCAGGCCAATCGCCTGGCGGTGGTCGCCGCGCGCGATCAGGTGGCGGCCGCCAACCGGGCTGTCGACAGCCTGCGCCAGGAGGTGCGGGTCGGCCAGAGGCCGTTGCTGGACCTGCTGGACGCCGAGCGCGACCAGCTCGGCGCGGTCGCCCGAGCCCTCGCCGCCGAGGGCGAGGTGACGGTGAGCGCTCGCCAACTGCGGGTTTTGGCGGACGCTGGGACTTCGGCCCAGCCTTAGAGCCGAAGGTGACCACAGCGGTGCTCCGGATCCCGCCTCTCGGCGACGTCTGGAGCGTCCGCTTCCGGAGGGCTGGCTGGACGCGCTGCGCCTCAATGGCGATGAACAGCCTTCAGGCGCATGGCGCGGCGCGGATCCCGCAGCGATCGTGCCCTGGGATGGACGCGTTTGAGGCGCGTCTGGTTCGCTCTGAAGCAAATTTCTGAGCCATCACGCTGATTTCGAAGTCGCCAACGGCCCAAGATGCATGCGGCAGGGACATTTTGAGTGAAATGTTAGGCGGCTCGCGTCGCCGGGGCGCCTGACCGGTCGATGATGGTCTCGAGGTGTCGACCTTGGGGATAACCGCCGCAGGCGGTGGGCGCGACAACCTCGCATGAGGACCGCATGTCGAACTACCGGCTTTTGATGGCGGGCTGTTCCGCCCTTGTGTTGCTGGCGCACGCGCAAATCGCTTTCGCTGACGAGACGGCGACGCCGCCCGACACGGTCGACGAGATCGTGGTCAAGGCGCGCGATAAGGCGGGCCTTCTGGAGAAACAACCCAACAACACCGTCTTCGGCATCGACAAACCGCTGCTGGAAACGCCGCGATCCGCCAGCTTCGTCAGCGACGTGACGCTACAGCGTTATGGCATCGAGACGATCGACGGCCTGACCGCTGTCTCGCCTGGCACCTACACGGCCAGCTTTTATGGCGTGCCGGGCGCGCTGAACATTCGCGGAACCCTGGCCGAGAACTATTTCCGCGGTTTCAAGCGCATCGAGAACCGCGGCACCTATTCGACGCCGATTGGCGCCGCCGAGCAGATCCAGATCGTACGTGGTCCGCCGACGCCGATCTACGGCTCGGGCAAGGTGGGCGGCATGCTCAACTTCATCCCGAAGTCGGGCAAGAACGAAGGCGGCTACCTGACCGAACCAACCGGCGAAGTCACGCTGACCTATGGCTCGTACAACAAGAAGAACGCCACCGCCCAGCTCGGCCTGCCGGCGAACTTCGGCGCCGTCACGGGCGGGGTTCATCTGTATGGCGAGGTCGAGGACTCCCACAGCTTCTACAAGGGAATCTATCCGCGCCGTCAGACTGGCGAGCTTTCGGCCGACTTCGACCTGGGGAACGGCTGGACGACCGCCTTCGGGGGCATGCTCTACCATTCCAAGGGCGATGTGCAGACGCCGGGCTGGAACCGCCTGACCCAGTCCCTGATCGACAACCAGACGTACATCACCGGGCGCGACACCTCGCTGAAGGACAGCGACGGCAACGGCCGCCTGACTCCGAACGAGATCGGCTTCTACCCCTACGCCAGCGCCATGTACCTGGCCTATTACGGCTTTCCGAGCAGCGACGCCCTGCACACGCTGGATGTGGGCGTCGGCACGACGAAGCTCAGCCCGCGTCAGGTCTATATCAGCGGCGCGGACTTCTCGAAGACCCGCACCAACACCCTCTACTACGATCTCGCCAAGGAACTGACGTCGAGCAGCGCCATCAAGCTCCAGCTGTTCTATGACGACCAAGAGAACAAGCGCTTCGTGTCGTATGGCTATCCGGCTTGGTTCGACAGCTCGGTCTGGGAGGCGCGGCTCACCTACAACTTCGCCTACGACGTCGGGATCATCACCTCGAAGTCGTTCGTCGGCGCGTCCTATCGCAGCTTCGACGGCCGCCGCCGCGAAAGCTATAATAGCGGCCTGATCGCGCTGGATCGCCGCGATATCGCCTTCGGGGCCACGCCGACCGACATCATCGGCAACCCGTTCAACGCCAACGACGGCGTGAAGTGGGAGAACGACAACAAGAGCGACTGGAAGCAGCGGGGCGTCTTCTTCACCACCGACATCATGGTGGGCGAGCGCCTGAACCTGATGCTGGGCGGCCGCTATGACGACTATGACGTGAAGTCGAACGACACCGGCTTCCTCAGCTATACCGTCGCCGGTCAGCAGAAGGCGGGCAAGGGGCAGGGGACCTACACGGCCAGCCTGACCTACAAGACGCCGGTCGGCGTGATGCCTTACATCAGCTACGCCAAGGCTTCAGCCCTGGAGATGAGCCAGGCGGGCGACATCGCGCCGGGGCTTGTCGCGAAGGGCGCCTGGTTGTCGGACAGCGATCTGGCCGAAGCAGGCGTGAAGTTCCAGCTTCTGAAGGGCACGTTGGTCGGGTCGCTGGCGGGCTATCGCCAGAACCGCACCCAGCTGCTCAACGGACCGCCGATCAGCATCCAGGGCACCCGCGCCAAGGGCGTCGAGCTGGAGGTCCGCTGGCTGGCCAGCGAGCATCTGAGCTTCACCTTCTCGGGCAACACCCAGCACACGACCGTGAAGGGGCCCGACACCTCGTTCCAGTACATCCCGGCCTACACCGCCGGCGTCTCGGGGCAACAGGGCTATGGCGGGACCTATGTGGTCTGGGCGTTCAACAGCCTGCCGGGCCGCGCGGGCGATTACGACTACACCCTGATCCCGAAGTCGGTGGTCAGTCTTTACGGCGCCTACACCAGCGATGACCACGACTGGGGCAAGGTCGGCGGCACGTTCGGCGTGACGCACGTGACCAAGACCTCGGGCACCGTCCAGAACGCGGTGACCTATCCCGCCTACTGGGTGGCCAGCGGCAGCGTCTATTACGAATACGGTCCTTACACGGCCACGCTCAACGTCGATAACCTGTTCGACAAGCTCTACTTCACGCCCGACGCCGACAGCTACGCCAACCTCGGCGCGCTGCCCAGCAAGGGCCGAGAATGGCGCGTGACCCTGTCTCGAAAGTTCTAGTTCCTCGCGCGGCGCGCCCCGCGAGGGACGCGCCGCGAGCTTACACGGAGGCTCGATGGCGATGTCGACGATCCAATGGCGCTCCTGGACCCTCCTGGGCGCGTTGTCCCTTCTGCTCTTCCTGATCACGGCGTCGACCTTCTCGTCTCTCGGCGTGATCTTGCCAGCCATGATCAAGGATCAGCACTGGAGCTTCGCCTCGGCTTTTCTGGGCTTCACCCTGCTGGGCGCGTTCTGTGGCGGCTCGTCATGGCTGCCGGCGCTGCTGATCCGCAAGATCGGCGTGCGGGCCACGATCATCGCCGGCTCGGCCGTCATGATCAGTGGGTTCCTTTGCC
>JAYRLX010000031.1:0-17512 GCA_041905125.1 Caulobacter sp.
GGACGGTGGTGCTGACCTATCCGCTGATGGTCGCCATCCAGTCCATCAGCGCCCGCATCGGTCGGGTCACCGGACATGGGCTGTCGACGAACCTGGCGAGGGTCTTCCCAAGCTGGGCGGTGATGGGCTTGGTCAGCCTGCTGTTCATCGGCAACGCGATCAATATCGGGGCCGACCTCGCCGCCATGGGCGCGGCGGCTCGGCTGGTGACCGGCTGGAACGAGCACGCCCTGACCATTGGCTTCGCGATCGTCAGCCTGTCGCTGCAGGTGTTCGTGCCCTACCACCGCTATGTAAAGCTGCTGAAGTGGCTGACCATGGCGCTGTTCGCCTATGTCGCCGTGGTCTTCACCGTGAAGATCGACTGGGCCCAGGTCGCGCTGCACACGATCGCGCCGCAGCTGCCCAAGAGCGGCTGGATCGTCGTGGTCGTGGCCGTGTTCGGCACCACGATCAGCCCCTACCTCTTCTTCTGGCAAAGCTCGGAAGAGGTCGAGGAGGAGGAGGCCAAGGGCGAGCCGCCGCTGATCGAAGATCCGACCGACGCTCCGGAAGAATTGGAGCGCATCCGCTGGGACACCCTGGTGGGCATGGGCGTGTCGAACCTGATCGCCTTCTTCATCATCCTGACCACAGCCGTGACCCTGCACGCGCATGGGATCACCGACATCCAGACCTCGGAGCAGGCGGCCGAAGCCTTGCGTCCCGTCGCCGGCGAACTGGCCTTCTTCCTGTTCGCGGCCGGCATTGTCGGCACGGGATTGCTGGCCGTGCCGGTCTTGGCCGGCTCGGTCGGCTACGCCCTGGGCGAACTGCGCGGCTGGAAATGCGGGCTGGAGCACAAGCCAACCGAGGCCAAGGCCTTCTACGCCGTCATCGCCGTCGCGGTCGTGACGGGCCTTGCGGTTGACTATTCGGGCCTGGATCCGATCAAGGCGCTGTTCTGGAGCGCGGTGATCAACGGCGTCATCTCGGTGCCGATCATGGCCGCGATGATGGTCGTCGCCAGCCGCAAGGCCCAGATGGGCGCCTTCGTCGCCACGCCTGTCCAGAAGGTCTTCGGCTGGCTGGCGACCGTCGTGATGGCGGCCGCCGTCATCGGCATGTTCGTCGCCTTCTAAGGCCTAGCCGGCCCCTTCACGCTCCAGCAGCGCCTTGGCGGCGGCCTTCTCGGCCTCCTGGCGTGACTTGCCCTTGGCGATGGCTGGATCGACACCCACGACCACGACCTCGACCGTGAAGATCGGCGCGTGGTCGGGGCCGGTGCGGTCCAGAACGCGATAGGTCGGCAGCGGCCGCCCCTTGCCCTGCGCCCATTCCTGAAGCGCGGTCTTCGGATCGCGCGGACGCCCCTCGCCCGCGCGGTCGAATTCGTCGGCCCACAGGCTGAGGAACACTTGGCGGGCGGCGTCGAGGCCGCCGTCCTGATAGAGCGCGGCCATCAAGGCTTCGGTCGCGCCGGCCAGGATGGACTCGGTCTCGCGGCCGCCAATCTTGCTGGACGAGGCCGACAGACGCAGCGCCGGCCCGAGCTCAGCGGAGCGGGCCACGCGCGCGCAGGTCTCGCGGCTGACCAGCGCGTTGAGGCGCGGGGCGAGCTCGCCCTCCTTGGCCTTCGGGAATCGCTGGGCCAGGGCCTCGGCGGCCAGCAAGCCCAGGACACGGTCGCCGATGAACTCCAGCACCTCGTTGTCGCGGACCTTCTTGGCTCCGTCGCCGACGCTGGCGTGCGTCAGGGCGCGCTCAAGCAGTTCCCGGTCTTCGAACTGATGGCCGATCCGGCGTTCCAGGTCGCCGACGGCGGCGGCCCGTCTATCCATGACGAAAGATCACTTCAGCACGTGGAAGAATCGGCTGGGACGCGCGTCCAGGAACCAGGTCCAGGGCTTGAACAGGCTGGCCTCGGCGTTCCACGACAGCAGGATGATCTGAGCGCGGCCGACCAGGTTCTCTTCGGGCACGAAGCCGACCCCCACTTCGTCGCCGATGTATTGATCGAGCTCATAGTCCCACTTGCAGGCGCTGGTCTTGAACGGCGAGACGCCCGGATCGAAGCGGCTGTCGGCCGAGTTGTCGCGGTTGTCGCCCATGAAGAAGTAGCAGCCGGCCGGCACCGTATAGACGCCGGTGTTGTCGCCGCGGCTGTCGGGACCGAAGTCCTGGGTCTTGTACTGGCGGCCTTCGGGGTTGGTTTCCTCAAAGCGCTGGACCTGCTGGGTGAAGCCATAGCCGGTGTCGACCAGGGCCGGCGGCAGCGGCTTGCGGGGCAGTTCCTTGCCGTTGATGAAGACGGCGCCGCCGCGGATCTGGATCTTGTCGCCCGGCAGGCCGATCAGGCGCTTGATGTAGTCGGTGCGATTATCGCGCGGCAGCTTGAAGACGATGATGTCGCCGCGCTTGGGCGCGTGATTGAAGATTCGGCCTTGGATGATCGGCGGGCTGAACGGGATCGAATGCCGGCTCCAGCCATAGCTGAACTTCGACACGATGATGTAGTCGCCCTGATAGAGGTTGGGCTCCATCGAGGCCGAAGGGATCGTGAACGGCTGGAACAGCAGGACCCGCAGCACCAGGGCGATGCCCAGGGCGTAGGCGACGGTCTTGATGATCTCGATGAACTCGGCGACGGCGCCCTTTTCTCCGGGCGGTGGCGTGTCGACGTCGGTCATGCGGTCGCTGAGCTCTTCGAAAAGGACGGTCCGGGAAGCCGGATGTGGCTTTGCTAGACGGGCTTGACCCGACGGGCAAGAGCGGGCGCGTTAGTCGCCGTTTACGGCGAAGGTTGGGCCGACTGGCCCGCCGGCAGGGCCTCGATGATCACGAAGGCCTGGGCGTAGGGGTGATCATCGGTCAGGGACAGATGGATCACCGCCTCCATGCCGGGCGGAGTCATCGCCTTCAGCCGCTCCAGGGCGCCGCCGGTCAGGGCCATGGTCGGCTTGCCGGACGGCAGGTTGACGACCCCCATCCCGGCCAGATGCACCCCGCGCTTCAAGCCCGTGCCGAGCGCCTTGGAACAGGCCTCCTTCGCGGCGAAGCGCTTGGCGTAGCTGGACGCGCGGTCGGGCTTGCGCTCGGATCGCTTGCGCTCGGTCTCGGTGAAGACCTTGTTCGTGAAGCGGTCGCCGAAACGTTCGAGGGACTTCTCGATCCGGCGGATGTCGCAGAGATCCGAGCCGATCCCGATGATCACGCCGCCAGCTCCACCCGCGCGGCGTCCATCAGCGCCCGCATGCGTTGGATCGCCTGCGGCAGGCCGACGAAGATGGCCTCGCCGATCAGGAAGTGGCCGATGTTCAGTTCGGCGATCTCCGGGATCGCCGCGATCGGCTTGACCGTGGCGTAGTCGATGCCGTGGCCGGCATGGACCTCCAGGCCCAGCTCCGCGGCTAGCGCCGCGCCCGCTTTGAGGCGCTGAAGGATGGTCTCGGCCCGCGCGGCTTCGCCCGCTCGCGCCGCGTCGCAATAGGCGCCGGTGTGCAGCTCGACCACCTGGGCGCCGGCCGCAACGGAGGCGCGGATCTGCTCGGGATCGGGCTCGATGAACAGCGAAACACGGGCCCCGACCGTGCGAAGCCGCGCCGTAGCGGCCGCGATCCGCGCCTGGCCCTTGATCACGTCGAGGCCGCCCTCGGTGGTGACCTCCTCGCGGCGCTCGGGCACCAGGCAGGCGGCGTGCGGCTTGGCGCCCAGCGCGATGCCGACCATCTCGTCGGTCACCGCCATCTCGAAGTTCAGCGGCTTGCCGCGCTTGTGGCAAAGGTCGGTCAGCACGGCGATGTCGGCGTCGCTGATGTGGCGGCGGTCTTCGCGCAGGTGCGCGGTGATGCCGTCGGCGCCGGCGGCCAGCGCCAGCTCGGCCGCGCGCACCGGCTCGGGGTACCACGAGCCCCGCGCATTACGGATCGTGGCCACGTGATCGATGTTGACGCCCAGTCGCAAGCTCATCCGTCTTCCCGTCCTTCGGCCGAGGTCGGACCCGATGGGTCCGCGTGTTCAACCGTATAGGCCCAGCCGCTCGACTGTGCAGGTGGGAATTTCGTTCGCCGACGCCAGTCCCTCGAATGGACAAAGCGCAAAACGCGCGGGATGGTCCCTGAGTTTGACTTCCGGGGGGACACGACCAATGACCTTGAACAAGACTTGGCTCGCCGCGACGGCGGGCGCACTGGCGCTCGCCTTGGCTGGCTCCGCGACGGCCGCCGACATCTCGGCCGGCAAGCTGAAGACCCTGAAGGCCGAGGCGGTCGCGGGCGTCGAGAGCCGCGCCAAGCTGGCCCAGGTCATGAACGACAAGATCTTCTCGTTCGGCGAGCTCGGCTTCCAGGAGGTCGAGACCTCGGCCTACATCACCAAGGTGCTGGAGGAGAACGGCTTCACCATCCAGCGCGGCGTCTCGGGCATCCCGACCGCCTGGACCGCCACCTGGACCCACGGCCAAGGCGGACCGACCATCGCGCTCGGCAGCGATCTCGACTGCATCCCGAAGGCGTCCCAGAAGCCCGGCGTCCCCTGGCACGACCCGATCATCCCCGGCGCGCCGGGACACGGCGAGGGCCACAACTCGGGTCAGGCCCTGAACGTCGTGGCCGCCCTCGCCGTCAAGGACGCGATGATCAAGCACGACATCGCTGGAACGCTCGTCTTGTGGCCGGGCGTGGCCGAGGAACTGGTGGCCGGCAAGGCCTACATGGTCCGCGACGGCGCCTTCAAGGGCGTGGACGCCACCATCTTCACCCACGTGGGTTCGAACCTGCAGACAAGCTGGGGGCCGTCGACCGGAACGGGCCTCGTCTCGGTCAAGTACAGCTTCCACGGCGAGTCCGCCCACTCGGCCGGCGCGCCGTGGCGCGGGCGCAGCGCGCTGGACGCCGTCGAGCTGATGGACATGGGCTGGAACATGCGCCGCGAGCACCTCAAGCCCGAGCAGCGCTCGCATTACGTGATCACCGACGGCGGCGACCAGCCCAACGTCGTGCCGTCGGAAGCGACCGTCTGGTACTATTTCCGCGAACAGAGCTTCGACGCGATCAAGAAGAACTGGGAGATCGGCAACAAGATCGCCAAGGCGGCGGCGGACATGACCGACACCAAGGTCGATTACGCCGTCGTCGGCACGGCCGCGCCCCGCTACTTCAATCGCCCGATGGCCGAGGCCGCGCAGAAGAACATCGAAGTCGTTGGCCTGCCCAAGTGGACCGAAGACGAACAGGCCTTCGCCAAGGCCGTTCAGACCAATGTCGGCTCGACCAAGAAGGAGGGCCTCGACGTCAAGCTGAAGGGCTTGAAGGCGCCGGAGGAAAAGCCGGAGAGCGGCGGTTCGGACGATATCGGCGACATCTCGTGGATCATGCCCACGATCACCATCAACTATCCGTCCAACATCCCCGACCTGCCCGGCCACCACTGGGCCAACGCCATCTCGATGGCGACGCCGATCGCCCACAAGGGCGTGGTCGCCGGCTCGAAGGTGGTGGCGATGACGACGCTGGATCTCTTGACCCAGCCCAAGCTGCTGGCCGAGGCCAAGACCTACTTCACCGACGTCCAGACCAAGACGCAGAAGTACGTGCCGATGCTCTCGGCGATGGACAAGCCGCAGGTCCAGATGAACGCCGAGACCATGGCGCGCTTTCGGCCCGAGATGAAGAAGTACTACTACGATCCCGACAAGTACGGGACCTATCTGGAGCAGCTGGGCATCGCCTGGCCGGTCAAGCAGCTGGCGCCGCCGGCCCAGGCGAAATAGGCCCGATTAGCCCTTCAGTCGGCGGCTGCCGGGATCCTCGATCGGGATCGCGGCCAGCTCCGGCGGGAGGGCGTCGGCCGGATAGGCCGGGACTTCCAGGCTGGCCAGGGCGACCAGCGGCACGCCGACATCGGCCTTGCCGCCCGAACGGTCGACGATGCAGGCCGCGGCCACGACGTCGCCGCCGGCGTCCTTGATCGCCTGGATGCATTCGCGCGACGACAGGCCCGTCGTGACGATGTCCTCGACCATCACGACCTTCTGGCCGGGCTCGATGTGGAAGCCGCGGCGGAACTTGAAGCTGCCGCCTTCGCGCTCGACATAGATCGACGGCACGTTCAGGTGCCGGGCGGTCTCGTAGCCGGGGATGATGCCGCCGACGGCCGGCGAGACGGCGACGTCCACCTGGCCGACGGTGGCGATGATCTTCTGCGCCAGGGCCTTGCAGAGGCGCTCGCAGCGCTCGGGCCGCATGAACACCAGGTTCTTCTGCAGGAAGACCGGGCTGTGCAGGCCGCTGGACAGCACGAAGTGGCCTTCGCGCAGGGCGCCGGCGGCGCGGAATTCGTCGAGGACGTCGTCGTTGGTCATGGGCCGTCGATATAGCCCAGCCGGCCGAGTCTACAAACGCCGGCTTGCGAAGCGATGCGGTTTAAGGCTCTACCGCCTGCATGACCGAAGAGATCCAACGCCCGCGCGTCGGCTGCGGCGCCGCCATCCTCGACGACCAGGGCCGCCTGCTGCTGGTCAAGCGGGTCAAGAACCCCGAGGCCGATCACTGGGGCGTGCCCGGCGGCAAGCTCGATTGGGGCGAGGCCGCTCACGTGTGCGCCGAGCGCGAGACCTACGAAGAGCTCGGGATCACCCTCAAGGCCGGCAAGGTCCTGGCGGTGACCGACATGGTCGCGCCGGACTACCACTGGGTGGCCATCACCTATGCGGTCGAGAGCTGGGAAGGCGAGCCGTCGATCCAAGAAGCTCACGCCCTGCACGAATGGGGCTGGTTTGCTTTGGACGCCCTGCCCTCGCCTATGACGGCGGGCGCTCTCGACGCCGTGGCGGCTTTGCGGAAAGCCTAGCCGCGCGTCCGATCCACCGTCTCGACCGACGGACAGGCCCGCAGCGCGGCCTGGATATTGGTCAGGTGCTTGGCGTCACGGACCTCGACGTCGATGTCAGTGTCGAAGAAGTCGCTCTGCCGGTGGTGCATGCGCAGATTGACGATGTTGCCACCCGCTTCGCCGATGATCGTGCACACCTGCCCCAGTACGCCTGGTGCGTTCTGGATCGTCGCATGCAGGCGCGTCATCGAGATCGTCGAACGCTCGGCCTCCGGTGTCCAGTTCAGGTCGCGCCAAAGCTCCTCATGGTCCTCGAACTCGGCCAAGCGCGGGCAGTCGATCGTGTGGACGTCCAGACCCTCTCCGTCCTCGCGCAGGATGCCGACGATGCGGTCGCCGGGCACGGGGCTGCAGCAGTGGGCGAAGTGCAGCGAGACGCCCGGCGTCAGGCCCCCGCCGCGCACATAGAGCCGCGCGGCCTCCTGGCCGCCCTCGATCTTCCGGCGGGCCGTGGCGGCCTCACGCTCGGAATCCTTCATGCCCGGATAGGCGGTTTCCAGCACCTGGCTGGGAGAGACCCGTCCGCGTCCGACGGCGTCGAACAGAGCCTCGTCGCCCTCCAGAGCAAAGCGTTCCAGGATCGGCCGCAGCGACACGTCCTTCAGCTTCTTGCCGGCGCGCTCGAAGACCTGCTCCAGGGAGGCCCGACCCAGACGCAGGAACTCTTCCTTCTCGGTCTGGCGGATATGGCGGCGGATGGCCGAGCGGGCGCGGCCCGTCACCGTCAGCGAGCGCCAGTCGGGCGGCACCACCGGCTTGGAGCCGCGCACCACCTCGACCACGTCGCCGTTCACCAGCGGCGTGCGCAGCGGCTTCAGCTCGCCATTGATCTTCACGCCGATACAGGTGTCGCCGACGCTGGTATGGACCGCGTAGGCGAAGTCCAGCGGCATCGCCCCGCGCGGCAGGCTGACCAGCTTGCCCTTGGGCGTGAAGACGAACACCTGGTCGAGGAACATCTCGAGCTTGGCGTGCTCGACCAGCTCCTCGCTGTCGCCGCCGTGTTCCAGCACCTGGACCAGCTGGCGCAGGTTGGCCAGCGGGTCGCGGCCGCCAGCGGCCTCCATGCCTTCCAGGTCGAGGCCGTACGAGGCGTCCTTGTAGCGGAAGTGGGCGGCGACGCCCTCTTCGTTGACGCGGTCCATCGCCTCGGTGCGGATCTGCATCTCGATGCGCATGCCGCGCGGGCCGACCACGGTCGTGTGCAGCGAGCGGTAGTTGTTCCGCTTCGGCGTCGAGATGTAGTCCTTGAAGCGGTCGGGCACGCTGGACCAGGCGCGGTGAACGACGCCCAGGGCGCGGTAGCAGTCTTCCTCGCTGTCGACGATCACGCGGAAGGCGTAGATGTCGGACATCTGCGAGAAGCCGATCGACTTGCGTTGCAGCTTCCGCCAGATCGAGTAAGGCGACTTCTCGCGGCCGAAGACCCGTGACGGCAGATTGGCGGACTCCAGGCGGGCGGCGATCTCCTGGCTGACCAGGGCCACCGCCCCGCCCTGCTCTTCGCGCAAGGCGTCCAGGCGGCGCAGGATGGCGTCGCGCGCCACCGGATTGGTGTGCTGGAAGGACAGCTCCTCCAGCTCCACGCAGATGCGGTGGCAACCGATGTTGCGAGCCAGCGGCGCGTAGATGTCGCGCGTCTCGCGGGCGATGCGCTCGCGCTTGGCCTGGTTCTTGATGAAATGCAGCGTCCGCATGTTGTGCAGACGGTCGGCCAGCTTGACCATCAGGACTCGCACGTCCTTGGAGATCGCCAGGATGAACTTGCGGAGGTTCTCGGCCTGGCGCGTGTGCTCGGCCTGGAGTTCCAGCTTGGAGAGCTTGGTGACACCCTCAACCAGCTCGGCGATCTCCTCGCCGAACAGCTGGGCGATCTCCTCCTTGGTGACCGGGGTGTCCTCGATCACGTCGTGCAGAAGCGCCGTGACGATGGTCGCGGTGTCGAGCCGATATTCGGTGAGGATGCCCGCCACCTCGATCGGGTGGGCGTAGTAGGGATCGCCGCTGGCGCGGGTCTGCGAGCCGTGCATGCGCATCGCATACACATAGGCGCGGTTCAGCAGCGCCTCGTCGGCCGTCGGGTCGTAGGCGTGGACCCGCTCGATCAGCTCATATTGGCGAAGGAACTTGGGGCGCGGCTTGGCCGGAGCAACCGGGGCTGGAGTCGGCTCGGCGGGGGGCAGAGACGACGACGCGCCCGATTCGGCATCGGGCGCGCGTTGGGATGAAGCGGTGCTATCGACCGCTTCCAGGGTCAGAGGGTCTGCGCCTTCGGGGCTCAGTACCGCTCCTCCTGGCCGCCGTCGCGGTCGCTTTGCAGGGCGCGGACCAGTTCCAGTTCGCTCATCTGCATGTGGCTCGGATCAGCCAGCAGGGCCAGGGTCTCGGCCTCTTCCTCGGCTTCGGTGTGCTCGTCGACGCGCTGCAGCGTGGTGATCAGGTGCTCCTTGAGCCCCTCGTGATCGATCACGTCATCGGCGATTTCGCGCAGGGCCACGACCGGGTTCTTGTCGTTGTCGCGGTCGACCATCAGGGCCGCGCCAGCCGAGATGCCGCGCGCGCGGTGCGCCGACAGCAGGACGAGCGCGAAGCGGTTCGGAACCTTCTCGACGCAATCTTCGACGGTGACGCGGGCCATGAGTTCCTCGGGCTGCGGTTATCTATCGCAAAATAGGCTTCCGTACGGCGACACGCAACGCCGCGCACGATCATCAGCTTTCGCGAGCGGGCGCTTATGCCCGCTTCGCCGGTCAATGTCCAGACTTAGTCTGCTCGGCCGAAGCGCCTTCTGGTCGCGCGTCTTGGCCGACCGACGCCTTGTCCGCCAAGGCCGACGCCGTCTCCGCGAGCATCGGGTGGACCCAAGCTGGCGCGAGCTCGGCCAAGGGTCCCATCACGAACCGTCGATCATGCGCCCTGGGATGGGGCACGACGAGATCGCCATTCAAGACCGTCCGTCCATACGCCACCAGATCAAGGTCCAGGGTGCGGGCGGCGTTGGCCTTCCCCCTCGCCCGCCCGAACCGCGCCTCGATGCGATGCAGGGCCGCCAGCGTCTCGGCGGGCGATAAGGCTGTCCGCACGATCGCGACCCCGTTCAGGTACTCGGGTCCCGCGGGATCCGGCCAGGCGGCGGAGCGCCACCAACTGGAGCGCGCCACGACCTCAAGTCCCTCGTCGGACAAGCCCCTCAAGGCGGCTTCCAACAAGGCCTCGCGACTCGTATAGGCTCCCGGCAGATTGCAGCCGAGCGCCACGATCACGGCCTCGTCCAAGTCATTTTGAGCGACCTGATTTTTCAAGGAATTCCCGTGACCTTCTATCCGACCGACCGCATCGCCCTGTTCATCGATGGGGCCAATCTCTATTCCGCCGCCAAGGCGCTGGGCTTCGACATCGACTACCGCAAGCTGCTGGACGAGTTCAAAAAGCGCGGCGTGCTGATCCGGGCCTACTACTACACCGCCATCGCCGAGAACGACGACTATTCGCCGATCCGGCCGCTGGTGGACTGGCTGGACTACAACGGCTTCACCCTGGTGACCAAGCCAGCGCGCGAGTTCACCGACGCCCAGGGTCGCAAGCGCTGGCGCGGCGACATGGACATCGAGATCGCCGTCGACATGCTGCAGATGGCCGAGACCGCCGACCATCTGGTGCTGTTCTCGGGCGACGGCGATTTCCGCGCCCTGGTCGAAGCGGTCCAGCGCAAGGGCCGCCGCGTCACCGTGGTCTCGACCATGAAGAGCCAGCCGCCGATGACCAGCGACGACCTGCGTCGCCAGGCCGACAACTTCGTCGACCTCGCCGATCTTGGAAACATCATCGGCCGTCCCCAGCGCGTCCAGACCCGCCAGATGTCGGACAACCGCACCCCGGCCGAACGTGAAGCCGAGGACGAATACTGAGATGTCCCAGCCCTCCAACATCGTCGGCGAGGTCGTGCCGAACCCCGCCGAGCCGCCGCGCGACTGCCCCCTGTGCCCGCGCCTCGTCGCCTATCGTCGCGAGAACCAGGACCTCTATCCGGACTGGTTCAATGGCCCCGCCCCGTCGTTCGGCGACAAGGATGCGCGCCTGCTGGTCGTGGGCCTGGCGCCCGGCCGCAAGGGCGCCAACCGCACGGGTCGGCCGTTCACCGGCGACTACGCCGGGACCCTGCTCTACGACACCCTGATCAAGTTCGGCTTCGCCACCGGCAAGTTCGAGGCGCGGCCCGATGACAGCCTGAAGCTGGTCGGCAGCGCGGTGACCAACGCCGTTCGCTGCGCCCCGCCCGGCAACAAGCCGGAGACTTCGGAAGAGAACAATTGCCGCCCGTTCCTGACGACGCGGCTGGAGATGTTCCCGAACCTGAAGGCCATCGTCACCCTGGGCGACGTCTCGCGGCGCAACGTACTGAAGGCCCTGGGCCTGAAGGCCTCGGCCGGCGTCCCGGGCCACGGCTCGGAGTTCCAGGCGGGACCCTACCGGATCTTCAACAGCTATCACTGCTCGCGGCTCAACACGAACACGGGCCGCCTGACGACGCCGATGTTCGAGGAGCTGTTCGCACGGGTGAAGGCGTACCTGGACGAGACCGCCTAGCGCACGCCAGCGAGAGCGTGACGATCGAGCCAGACCAAGGCGCTAGAACCTGTTCAGGCGGGCTCTAGCGTGGCTTGGTCCAGCCGTTGTCGTTCAGCCAGTCGACCAGCAGGTTCGGCCAATGCTTGAACGAGGCCTGCTCCTTGCGCAGCCCCATGTTGAAGGCGTGGCCGCCAGCCTGGAACAGGTGAAGCTCGATCGGAACCTTGGCGGCCCGGAACTTGTGCAGCAGATCGACCAGCGGCGCCGAACAGCATTCGTCGTCGTTGGCGGCGACCATGAAGGCTGGCGGCGCGTCGCCAGGAACCTTGTCCGGAACGCCCAGCGGACCTGGATAGACCAGCACCTGGAAGTCTGGCCGTGCGCTGACGGCGTCGATCGCATCGACCTTCGGATCGCCGGCCTTGGCGCCCTGATAGATCTCCAGGTTCGCGGTCTCGCCGCCGGCCGAGAAGCCCATCAGCCCGATCCGCTTAGGATCGATCCCGTATTCGGCGGCGTGAGCGCGCACCCAGCGCACGCCGCGCACCGCGTCCTGGCGCGCGTTCTCGATGGAGTAAGGTGAGCCCTCCTCGCGGAACAGCCGGTACTTGATGATGAAGACGGCCACGCCGGCGGGGTTCAGCACCTTGGCGACGTCCGTGCCTTCCGAGCGGATCACCAGGATCTTGTGACCGCCGCCCGGCAGCACGACCAAGGCCGCGCCGGTGGCGATCTCCTTGGGCGGCAGATAGACCGTGACTGACGGATTGTTGATGCTCCGCAGCCAGTAGTCGCCGGGAACCTCGGGCATGTCCTTGCGGCTCTCGAACCCCGGCGCGCCGTTCGGCCAGAGCGGAATCTGCTGCTGGGCCAGGGCCGCGCCCGGCGCCAGCAAAGCCGCCGCCAGGACCAGTCCCTTCACAGCTTCACCGTCCGGCCTTCGCGGGCGGCGCGGTAGATGGCCTCGATCAGACGCACGTCCTTCAGCCCCTCCTCGCCCCCGACGATCGGTTCGCGGTTGGTCAGGATGCATTCGGACAGGTGGTCCAGCTGGGCCGAGAACTGGTTCTTCGGCTGCGGAGCCGGTTCGCGCAGCGTGGGTGGCCCACCCAGCGCGGTCCGCATCGTCTGCCCCTGATAAGGGGTGGCCGGATCGAGCTCGATGAACCCCTTCGGCCCGCTGACCCGATAGCGGTTGAAGTTGGCGGTGTAGGCCGAACCGCACTGCGCCGTGGCGCCCGACGGGAACAAGAGCTGGAAGTTGATGATGTCCTCCACCTCCTTGAAGCGCGGGTTGGAGCGGTCCGTGGACTCAATGGCGTTGATCGCGATCGGCTCCTCGCCCGTCAGGTAGCGCGCGGCGTTCAGGCTGTAGATGCCGATGTCCATCAGGCTGCCGCCGCCTGACAGCGCCCTCTTCAGCCGCCATTGGGTCGGATCGCCGATCGTGAAGCCATGGTCGGTCGAGATATGTCGCACCGGGCCGACCGCCCCGTCGCGGATCAGCTTGATGGCCTCGATGTTGTGCGCCTGGAAGCGGCTGCGATAACCGATCATCAGCTTGCGCCCGGCCTTCTTGCAGGCGGCGATCATCGCCTCGCAGTCACTCGCCGAGGTCGCCATCGGCTTCTCGCACATGACGTGCTTGCCGGCCTTGGCGGCGCGCTCGGTGAAGGTGCGGTGCAGGCTGTTGGGCGTGATGACGTAGACGATGTCGACGTCCGGATTGTCGACGATTCTGTCGAAGGTCTCGTAGCTGTAGCGGTGGCTCTCCGGGATCCCGTATTGCTCGCCGAAGGTCTTGAGCTTTTCGGGCGTGCCGCTGACCAGGGCGACGAGCTTGGAATGCTCGCACTCGGCGAAACGCGGCATGATGATCTTGGTGGCGTAGTAGCCGAGCCCCAGGATCGCGTAGCCGAGCTTGCGGTCGGACTGGCGGGCCACAGCATTCAGAGGGCCGGCCGCGGCGGCCAGCGCCAGGCCAGACGCGACGAAGGTCCGCTTGCTGATCGTGCTCATCGCTTCGCTCCCGAAAGGCCCGACGTCAGGGTGCGGACCCGCGCCAGAACGTGGTTGGAGGTCAGGAACAGCGTGTGGCCGTCCTCGCCGAACGTGCAGTTGGCAGTCGGGAAGCCGGTCTCGATCACGCCCAGAAGCTTGGCCTCCGGAGTCAGGATCAGAACCCCGCCCGGACCGGTCGCGAACAGGCGCCCGTGGGCGTCCACCCGCATGCCGTCCGGCAGGCCAGGACCGCCCGCCTTCTGCAGTTCGCTCGCGTCGAAGAAGACCTTTCGCGACACCGGCAGTCCATCGCGACCAAGGTCGTAGGCCATGATGACCGGCCCCTTGGGATCCGACACCGCGACGTACAGGCGCTTCTCGTCCGGCGACAGGGCCACGCCGTTCGGGAAGGTCAGCTTGTCGTCGACCAGCGCCACCTCGCCGTTCGGACGGCGCAGATAAACCCCGTTGAACGGCAGCTCCTTGACCGGCGAAGCGTCCAGTCCCTCCAGCCCGTAGGGCGGATCGGTGAAGTAGATCGAGCCTTTCAGATCGCCCAGCCGCGCGACGATCAGGTCGTTGGGGCTGTTGAATCGCTTGCCCTGGAAGCGGTCAGCCAGGATCGTCTTGGCCTTGGTCTTCAGATCGACCTTCGAAACGGCGCGATTGCCGTGGTCGCAGACCAGCAGCTCGCCGTTCAGCGACAGCGTCATGCCGTTGGTCCCCGGCTCTCGGAAGACCTTGGTCGGCGGACCGGCATAGCCTGAGGGCTGAAGGAAGACGGTCTTTCCGTCCTTCTCGCTCCACCGATACATGACGTTGCCAGGAACGTCGGAGAACAGCAGATAGCGGCCGTCGGGAATCCAGACCGGCCCTTCCGCCCAGGTGACGCCGTCGGCCAATTGCTCGATCACCGCGTTCGGCGCGATGATCGCATCCAGCTCCGGCGAAAGCCGGCGTATCCGGCCAATCTGAGGATAAGCCGGTGTCGCGGCCTCGGCGTTCATCGATCGTCCTCCGGCGATCAGGGCGGCTCCGGCGGCGAGCATGGCGCGTCGGGTCGTCATGGTGGCGGTCTCCGCTTCTTGTTTCGCCGCCTAGAGATCATGACAGCGATGTCACGGCAACGCCGAAACGTCAGGACCGGACGCGCGGCACCGCATCGAGCCAACGCGCATAGGCGGCCTCGCGCTCGTGCTCCTTCAGCGCGGGCTTGAGCGTCTCGGCTGCAGGGCTGACCTCGGCCGCTTCCTCCACGCTGGCGTAGAGTCCCGCCCCCACGCCGGCGAACAAAGCCGCCCCCAGAGCCGTCGTCTCCTGATAGCTCGACCGACGCACCGACACCCCCGTCAGGTCCGCGAGCCGTTGTGAGAACCAAGCGCTCCTCGACATGCCGCCGTCGATGCGCAGCTGAGCCGCTTCGCCGAAAGCGCTGGGCGCGTCGGCCCGCATCGCCTCGATCAGGTCGCGGCTCTGCAGGGCGCAGGCGTCGTAGGTCGCCGCCGCGATCTCCGGCAGGCCGGCGTCTCGCGTCAGGCCGAAGATCGCGCCCCGCGCCCCGGCGTCCCACCAGGGCGCGCCTAAGCCGGTGAAAGCCGGGACGACCACGACGCCGTGATCGCTCTTGGCGGCGCGCGCCAGGGCCTCGGCCCCGCGCGGACCGCCGGTGACGCCCAGTCCCTCGCCCAGCCACTGGATCGCCGCGCCCGCGACGAAGATCGAGCCCTCCAGCGCGTAGGTCGTCTTGCCGTTCACCCGCGCCGCCACCGTGGTCAGCAGCCGCGAGCGCGACACGCACTTTTCCTCACCGGTGTTGATCAGCATGAAGCAGCCGGTGCCGTAGGTGGCCTTCATCAGGCCGGGCGACACGCATCCCTGCCCCATCAGCGCCGCCTGCTGGTCGCCCGCCACGCCCCGGATCGGGACCGGTCGCTCCAGGACGTCGTGCTCGAGGACTCCGTAGTCGTCGACGCAGTCCAGCACCTTGGGGAGCAGCCTCTCCGGCACGTTGAACAGCTCAAGCATCTCGGCCGACCAGTCCTGGGCGCCGATATCGAACAGCAGGGTGCGCGAGGCGTTGGTAGCGTCGGTGGCGTGAATCCTTCCCCCGGTCAGCCGCCAGATCACCCAGCAGTCCATGGTGCCGCACAGCAGTTCGCCCGCCTCGGCGCGAGCCCGCGCGCCCGGCACGTGATCCAGCAGCCAGGCGATCTTGGTGGCCGAGAAATAGGGGTCGAGCAGCAGGCCGGTGATCTCGGCCACGCGCGGCTCGCGGCCTTCGGCCTTCAGCTTGGCGCAGACGTCGGCGGTGCGCCGGTCCTGCCAGACGATCGCCGGATGGATCGGCCGGCCCGTATGGCGGTCCCAGACCACGACCGTCTCGCGCTGATTGGTGACGCCGATGGCGGCGATGTCGTCGGCGCGTCCGGACGCCTCGACAGCCTCGCGCATCACGGCCACGCAGGCCGCGTAGATTTCTTCGGCGTCGTGCTCGACCCAGCCGTCGTGGGGATAATCCTGGCGGAGCGGCCGCGAGGCCTCGGCCAAGGCCCGTCCTTCGTGATCGAACAGAATGGCGCGCGTGCTGGTCGTGCCCTGGTCCAGAGCCAGGATCAGGTCTTGCGCCATTCGGCGTCCTCCCTCGTAAGCGGCCGCCGGTCACGATTCACGCCGACGCCAGACCGTCTTTAAGCATGTTTTCATTTGGCCTCCGCAAGGTCATCCTTGAAGCGCCTAAGGATTCGAGGAGTCGGGCCATTCCAGCCGTCGAGATCTCCGCGCTGATGACGCTGGCTCGCAGTCGCGATCCGGGAGATCGCGAGCGCCTGCTCACCGGGATCATCGATCTCTGCGAGGCGGGCCGCGCCAAGGGCGAGCCGACCCATCCCGATGTCCAGGCCCTGCTGAATTCCATCTTCATGACGCTGGTGGTCGAGGCCGAACGCGACATCCGCCATCGCCTCTCGGAGCGCCTGGCCGACGCCGACTGGGCGCCGTCCGCCCTGATCAACATCATGGCGCTGGACGAGATCGAGATCGCCCGCCCGATCATCGCCCGCAGCCCTGTGCTCAACGACCACGATCTGGTCCGCCTGCTGGTTCAGGCGACGCTGGAGCACCAGATCGAGATCGCCCGCCGCCCTCGCCTGTCGCCGCCTGTGATCGACGCGATCATCGAGCGTGACGAGCCGGCGGTTCTGACCGCCCTGGCGGCCAACGAGACCGCGGAAATCTCCGACCAGGCCATGCAGCGCCTCGTTGACCGCTCGCGCGACGTCGTGGCTCTGCGCTCGCCGCTGGCCCGGCACCCGCGCATGTCCAGCGACTTGGCGGAGCAGCTCTATCTGCTGGTCGGCCATGCCCTGCGCGAGGCTCTTGCGTCCCGCTTCAACCTCGACACCGCCCGCATGCAGGGGGCGCTGGATGAAGCCCTGCGCGCCGCTCATCGCGGCGAGACCGACATCGAGATCGGCCCCGTCGAACAGGACGAGGACCGCGAGGATATGGAGCGCTCGCTGATCGAAAAGCTCGACTCGGCGGGCCAACTTCGTCCGGGTTATCTGCTGCGGGTGCTGCGCGAAGGACGGCTGCAGCTGTTCATCATGGCCCTGGCGCGTCTGGGCGACTTCGAGCCGCCGCAGATCCGCCGCGCCATCGACAGCGCCAAGCCTGAGCTTCTCGCCCTCGCCTGCTCTGCCGTCGGCATCGACCGCAGCGTGTTCCCCACCATCCTGGAGCACGTCCGCCAGCTGAACGGCGGCCGTCCGGGCGGCGGCGACGAGGGCCTGCGCCGAGCCGGCAGCGCCTTTGGCCCCTTCACGCCGGACATCGCCGGCATGGCCTTCCGCCAGGCCGTCGGCGCGGTTTGACAACCGCCCGGGCTTGCCGCCTCTTGGCGCCATGTACCAGCCGCAACCTTTCGTGACTCGCCTGGCGTTCAAGTCCAGCGACCGGCCCGAGGCGCAAGAGGCCCGCGAGCGGCTGGTCGCGCGTTACGGCGATGTCGGCGAGGACAACGCCCAGGTCATCGTCGCGCTCGGCGGTGACGGCTTCATGCTGGAGACGCTGCACG
>JAYRLX010000032.1:0-17410 GCA_041905125.1 Caulobacter sp.
CGACTACGGCTTCGATGGCATGGACCTGATCCGCGACATCCGCGCGATCTACGACAACTACGGCTACGAGACCGAGATCCTGGCCGCCTCGGTGCGCAACGCCACCCACGTCAAGGAAGCCGCCATTGTCGGCGCCGATGTCGTGACGATCCCGCCGGCCGTGTTCACGGATCTTTACAAGCACCCCCTGACCGACAAGGGCCTGGAGCAGTTCCTGAAGGACTGGGCCTCGACGGGTCAGTCCATCCTGTAAGGCTTTGCGTCATTTCCGGGCGGGCGTCTGGCCCGCCCGTGAGGCGATCAAGTGATCACAGTTTATTTCGCAATAGCGAAGCTGGTTCGCAGAAGCGAGTTTGCGCGTTAAAAGTGGTCCGCTCACAGAGGGCCACGCTCATGGTTCCCCAGATTGCCGAGACCGAAGTCCGCTTAACCGGGCCCGAAGAGGCCGATCGCTTCTCGCGCTTCCTGCACGATTTCCTGTCCGACAACGGCTTTCCGTTCGTGATTATTCACGACGCGCCCGAGCGTCTGGGGCAGCTTCGGCGCGTGGTGTTCGAGGAGGCGGGTCTCAGCCTGAAGTTCGCGCGGGAATGGACCGACTGCCACGGCGCGGCCTAGCCGGCCTTGCGCGCCAGCACCTCCGGGTGATCCTTCCAGGCGGACATCTTGGCCATATAGGCGATGGTTTCCTGTTCGGCCTGCGCGCGTGGGCTGCCACGGCGCTCCTGCCATTGCACCATGCGCTCGAAGCGGGTCGGGAAGTCCTGCAGGACGCCGGCCTCGTCGACGCAGTAGGCGCAGTAATGTCCGGTCTCGATCGGCATGCCGCAGCTTTCGCAGGCGTGGCTCATCGAACGTCTCCTCTCAATTGGACAACCAAGGCTCGCAAGGTCTCGATCAAGGCGCGTCGCTGGTCGGCGGTGAGGCCCTCCGCCGCGGACGCCAGGATCGTGGGGTCGAGAACGGTTCGAGCGTCCAGCAGCGCGGCCTGACCCTCGTCGGTCAGCCAGATCAGGCTGCGGCGCGCGTCGGCCGGGTCGCGGTCGCGGGTCAGCAAGCCCTTGCCGACCAGATGGTCGACCATTTCGCTGAGCGTGCTGGGCGCGCGATCGATGTGCTTGGCCAGCTCGCCGGCCGTCAAAGGTCCCGCCGCCGCCAAATGGTCGAGCAGGGCGATCGTCTCCGGCGACAGCCGATCACGCTTGTCCCGCACGCGCCGAACCGCCGCGCGGTAGGCGGCGCGGAAAAGCTCTTCGAATTCGGAGGCGAAGGCGTCGCTCATGAGGCGACGCTAGGGGTGGCGAAAAGCTTCGTAAATCCCGAACGATCGAAGCCTAGGCTTCGGACTTGGACGCCGTCCGAGTCGCCCGCCTGCGACGCGTCTTGATCAAGCCCAGCAGGTGGTGTTCGCCCTCGCCGGGCATGGCGGGAGAGGGATCCGTGGCCTTGGAGGGGCGCGGCGCCGGCAGGTCGTCGCGGGTGGGATTTTCGGCTAACAGGTGCGCCGACAGCATAAGGTCCGTCTTCACCGGCCCGAAGTCGGCCGGCGCTGTCCACACGCGTATGGCGGCCTGGGCGAACGCCTCCGAGAGGTCGGTCACCTCGATCATCGGCGCGGGGTCCTTGCGGATGCGCGGATCATTCTCGGCGCGCTCGCGCAGGCGCTTGAGCACGAGGACGAGGTCGGTCTTCAGCGGCACCTTGAACAGCACGTCGGCCCGGCGATGGCGATGGGTCGAGTAGTTCAGGATCACATCCCCGAACACCTTGCTGTTGGGGATCATCACCTTGACGTTGTCCGGCGTGGCGATTTCGGTGAACAGCAGGTCCAGCGACTTGACCGTGCCCTGGCGCGTCGCGGTCTCGATCACGTCGCCGACGCGGTAGGGCCGGAACAGCAGGATCATCACCCCGGCCGCCACGTTCGACAGCGCCCCTTGCAGCGCCAGGCCGATCGCCAGAGAGGCCGCGCCCAGCACCGCCAGGATCGAGGTGGCCTGCACGCCCAGTTGCTGGAGGACCGCCACGAGGCCGACCGCGATCACCGCATAGCGCGCCAGCGAGGCGCTGAAGCTCTCCAGCGTCGGGTCCGGCGAATTCCGGTGCACCCGGCTGAGCGTGCGCCGCATGAACCGCGCCGCCCACCCCGCGACCCAGAAGGTCACCGCCAGGATCAGGCCCGCGACCACCAGATTGACGGCCAGCTTGCCAAGCCAATCCAGGAAGTGGCCGAACATGGTCTCATCCGCCTTGACGCTCATCAGCGAGGGCAGCGGCGTGTTGGCCGGGATCGGACTGGGCTTGGTCTGCATGACGGTCTCGATAGGCGCCCCCGCGCGTCCAGGTCAACGGCAGGCGGAGGTTATGGTTCCGCTTCGGCGCAGTCGGTCAAGCCAGTGGAAACAGTCGGTTACATCAATTGGCTCGAATTCGCCGTGAACGAAGACTAAGAGCGCCGCCCATGAGCATGCCCTTCATCGACCTCGGCGCGCAGCAGCGCCGGATCCGCGACAAGATCGACGCCGCTATCGCCCAGGTGCTGGACAGCGGCGCCTATGTCATGGGCCCGCAGGTGCGGGCGTTCGAGGCCAAGCTGGCGGAATTCGGCCAGGCCAAGCTCGCCCTGTCCTGCGCCAACGGCACCGACGCGATCGCCCTGCCGCTGATGGCCTGGAACGTCGGTCCGGGCGACGCGGTGTTCTGCCCGTCCTTCACCTTCGCGGCGACGCCGGAAGTCGTGCCGTGGGTCGGCGCTACGCCGGTCTTCGTCGACGTCCTGCCCGACACCTACAATCTCGACCCGGTCAAGCTCGACGCCGCCATCGCCGGCGTGAAGGCCGAGGGCAAGCTGACGCCCAAGGTCGTTATCGCCGTCGACCTGTTCGGCCAGCCGGCCGACTATCCGGCGATCAAGGCGATCTGCGACCGCGAAGGACTGAAGCTGATCGCCGACAGCGCCCAGGGCTTTGGCTGCACGCTGGACGGCAAGCATCCGCTGCATTGGGCCGACGTGGCCACCACCAGCTTCTTCCCCGCCAAGCCGCTGGGCTGCTACGGCGACGGCGGCGCGGTGCTGACCAATGACGCCACGCTCTGGGACCTGATGGACAGCTACCGCGTCCACGGCAAGGCCGTCGGTCCGGATCTGGCGGGCAAGACCTTCGACCACGACCCCAAGTACCTGAACACCCGCATCGGCATGAACTCGCGCCTCGACACGATCCAGGCCGCGATCCTGATCGAGAAGCTGGCGATCTTCGCCGAGGAGATCGAACTGCGGCAGGTCGTGGCCAACCGCTACGCCGAGGGTCTGAAGGGCGCGGTGATCTCGACGCCGGCGGTGATCGAAGGCGGCGTTTCGGTCTGGGCTCAGTATGTGATCGAGCACCGCGACCGCGACGGTCTGGCCGCGCACCTGAAGGCTCAAGGGATCCCGACCGCCGTCTACTATCCCGTGCCGATGCACGTGCAGGCGCCCTATGCGGCCTTCCCGCGCGGCGCCGGCGGCCTGCCGGTCACCGAGGCCAAGGCCGAGACCGTGCTAGCCCTGCCGATGCACCCCTATCTGGCCGAAGCCGACCAACGGAAGATCATCGACGCGATCCAGTCGTTCGGAGCCTAAGCCCGGTCAGTCGAGCATCGCCTCCAGGGCGGCGAGCTCGTCGGCTTCTCGAGATGGCTTGTCCCAGCGGATCCGGTTGATGCGAGGAAAACGCATCGCCACGCCCGACTTGTGGCGGGTCGAGCGCTGCAGGCCTTCAAAGGCGACTTCGAAGACCAGGCCGAACTCGAGGTCGGCGCGCACCGAGCGTACGGGGCCGAACCGCTCGATCGTGTGATCGCGCACGAACTTGTCGATCTGCTTCAGCTCTTCGTCGGTGAAGCCGAAATAGGCCTTGCCGACCGGGGTCAGGCTGCGCCGGCCCTCCTCGTCCTCGCGCCAGACGCCGAAGGTGTAGTCGGAATAGAAGCTCGAACGCTTGCCATGCCCGCGCTGGGCGTACATCAGCACCGCGTCGATCAGGTGCGGGTCCCGTTTCCACTTGAACCAGGGCCCCTTCGGCCGTCCCGGCTCGTAGACGCTGTCGCGGCGCTTGAGCATCAGGCCTTCGGATAGCCGGGCGTCACCTTCGGGCGGATCGAGTCGCAGGGCGGCCAATTCCTCCCAGCTCGCGAAGGGCTGGAGGGGAGACAGGTCGATCCGGCTGGTTTTAAGCCCGCCAACGAACGCCTCCAGCCGCGCGCGACGCTCGACGAACGGCAGTCCGCGCAGATCCTCCTCACCGTCCAGCAACAGGTCGTAGGCGCGAATGCCTGCTGGGAAGTTCGCCAGCTGCTTGCCGTCGATGGTCTTGCGGTTCAGGCGCTGCTGCAGGTCGCCGAACGGCGCCAAAGCGCCGTCGCGCAGGACCAGCAGCTCGCCGTCGATCGCCCCCTCGAAGTCCAGGGCCTCGATCACATCGGGAAAGCTCGCCGAAATGTCGTCGCCCGTGCGGGTATAGAGCTTTCGTTCGCCCCGCTCGCTGACCGCCTGGACGCGGATGCCGTCCCACTTCCATTCGGCGACGTAGTCGGCCGGATCGAGCTTGGCGAAATCGACGGCTTCGTCGATCGGCTGGGCCAACATCACCGGCCGGAAGCGTCCCGGCGCGTCTGGCGAGGGCCGTTCCGAGCGCCCCTCCAGCCAGGCGAAGAGGTCGCCATAGGGCGGGCTCATCGCGTGCCAGACCTCCTCGATCTCGCCGATCTCAACGCCGCCGAAATTGGCGCAGGCCTGCTTGGCGAGGCGCGACGAGACCCCCACCCGCAGGCCGCCCGTCATCAGTTTCAGCAAGGCCCAGCGTCCGTCGGGGTCCAGGGCGTCGAGCCACCCCTCGATCAGCCGCTGGACCTCGGCGCGCGAGGCCGAGTGCAGGGCGTCGATCACCTCGGAGAGCTCCGGCGGGCGGTTCGCGCCCGGCTTGGCGGGCCAGACCAGGGCGACGGTTTCGGCCAGGTCGCCGACATAGTCGTAGGACCAGGCGAACAACTGGGCGTCCATCCGCGCCTCGACCGCCTTGCGGATGAAGGCGGGCTTGGCGGCGTTGAACGACAGCGCGCCGGTCAACGCCGCCAGGGCGTAGCCGCGATCCGGATCCGGCGTCTGGCGCAGGTGGTCCTCGATCAGGGTCAGCTTGGCGTTGCGCGAACTGGTCAGGGACAGCCGGTCGAGCAGGTGGGCGAAGGCGCGCATGGACATGGAATGTCGGACGGCTCCGTTCGTTCAGCCCGCCGCATAACGCGGCCTCGGCGCGCCATGCGCAAGGCTATAGCGACGCCGACGCGCGCTTGTCAGACGCCCAAGCTTGGCCTGTAGTTCGGAAAACATGGGTCGGAGGCCGTGATGATCAACCTGTCCGTCTTGCCGCTGCCCCTGCTGGGCGCGGCCCTGGCCGCCAGCCTGCTGCTGATGCAGGAGATCGGCTATCGCTGCGGCAGACGGATGGGGTCAGCGGACGAGACGGCGGGCGCCGGGCATCTGCTGTCCGCCGCCCTGGCGCTGCTGGGCCTGCTGATCGCTTTCACCTTCTCCATGGCCTCGGACCGCTACGAGGCGCGGCGGACCCTGGTTCTGGCCGAGGCCAATGCGCTGTCGACGACCTATCTGCGGGTCCAGGCCCTGGACGAGCCGTTCCGTAGCCGCTTGAGCCAGGGCGTCGTCGCCTATGGCCAGGCGCGGCAGGACTTCTTCGCGGCCGGCGAGGACGCCCGAAAGCTCACCGCCGCCGAGGCCGAGACCGACTCCCTGCAGGCGCGGCTTTGGGCCGATCTGATGCCGGCCGTCCGCGGAGCGCCGACCGCGACGATCAATCCCGCGCTGCTGGAGACCACCAACGAGCTGTTCGACCTGGCCTCGTCACGCCAGGCCGCGCTGGAGGCGCATGTGCCGGACGCCATTCTCCGGTCCCTAGTCGTCTATGCCTGGGTCGCGGCCGCGATGCTGGGCTACGGCCTCGCCTCGATCGGACGCCGCCATTTCGTGGCTTCGGTGGCGCTGTTCGTGCTGGTCTCCCTGGCGGTGACCTTGATCCTGGATCTCGACCGCCCGCGCGCGGGATCGGTGACGGTCTCCCAGGCGCCGTTCGTCCGCACCCTCGAAAGCCTGAAGGCGCTTGAGCGCGCCAGGGTCGCCGCGCCACGCTGAAACAAAAACCGCCGCGAAAGCAGTGAGGCTCTCGCGGCGGTTCCAGTACCCAAGCCGTCAGGATCAGGCGCGTTCGTGAACGGCCTCTTCCGCCGCCAGCGGTTGGGGCAGGCGGCTGACCATCTCCTTCGGGCAAACCTGCCAGAACTGGTCGCGGACGCGGTCCCAGTCGCGCAGCAGGGTCGCCGCGAACACCGAGTCCGTCTCGCGAGCGTGCTCGGCGATCAATGAGCGCAGCACGCCTTCCCAGTAGGGCGAGGCCAGGCGCTGCACGAGGATGCTGTCCGGGTTGATGTTGGCCTGGAAACGATCGTGCTGGTCGAGCACGAAGGCCATGCCGCCGGTCATGCCGGCCCCGAAGTTGTTTCCCGTCGGGCCCAGGATCACCACTTGGCCGCCGGTCATGTACTCGCAGCCATTGGCGCCGCAGCCCTCGACCACCGTGACGGCGCCCGAGTTGCGGACGGCGAAGCGCTCGCCCGCCTGACCCGCCGCGAACAGCCGGCCCGAGGTGGCGCCGAACAGCACGGTGTTGCCGATCAGGGCGTTGGTCTCGGGAGCGGCCAGGCCGCGGGCCGGCTTGATCACGATCGTCGCGCCCGACAGGCCCTTGCCGACATAGTCGTTGGCCTCGCCGGTCAGTTCGATGCGCAGGCCCTGGACCGCGAAGGCGCCCAGGCTCTGGCCGGCCGAGCCCTTCAGCTGGACGGTCAGGTGGCCCGAGGGCAGGCCCTTCATGCCGAATTTGCGGACGATGTGGCTGGAGGTGCGCGTGCCGATGGTGCGGGCGGTGCTGCGGACCGTGTAGGTCAGCTGCATCTTCTCGCCGCGCTCCAGCAGCGGCGCGGCGTCTCGGACGATCTGGGCGTCCAGCGTGTCCGGCACCGCGTTGCGGCCCTCGACCGTGCAGTAGGGCTTGTTCGCGCCCGGATCGGCGCGGACCAGCAGCGGGTTCAGGTCGAGGTCATCGAGGTGCTCGCCGCCGCGCGAAACCTGCGCGAGCAGGTCGGTGCGGCCGACGATTTCCTGCAGGCTCTTGAAGCCCAGGCCCGCCAGGATCTCGCGCACCTCCTCGGCGATGAACGTGAAGAGGTTGATGACCTTGTCCGGCGTGCCGGTGAACTTGGCGCGCAGGGCCTCGTCCTGGGTGCAGACGCCGACGGGGCAGGTATTCGAGTGGCACTGGCGCACCATGATGCAGCCCATGGCCACCAGCGAGGCGGTGCCGATGCCGAACTCCTCCGCGCCCATCATGGCGGCGATGACGATGTCGCGGCCCGTGCGCATGCCGCCGTCGGCCCGCAGGACGACGGAGTGACGCAGGTTGTTCAGCGTCAGCACCTGGTTGGCTTCCGACAGGCCCATCTCCCACGGACCGCCGGCGTACTTCACCGACGTCTGGGGCGAGGCGCCCGTACCGCCGACGCCGCCGGCGACCAGGATCACGTCGGCCTTGGCCTTGGCGACGCCCGCCGCGATCGCGCCGATGCCCGTGGCGGCCACCAGCTTCACCGTGACCCGGGCGATCGGGTTGATCTGCTTCAGGTCATAGATGAGCTGGGCCAGGTCCTCGATCGAATAGATGTCGTGGTGCGGCGGGGGGCTGATCAGCATCACTCCAGGGGTGGAGTGACGCAGGCGGGCGATCATCTCCGTGACCTTGAAGCCGGGCAGTTGGCCGCCTTCGCCGGGCTTGGCGCCCTGGGCGACCTTGATCTCCAGCTCGACGCACTGGTTCAGGTACTCGGCGGTGACGCCGAAGCGCCCCGACGCCACCTGCTTGATGGCGCTGTTGGGATTGTCGCCGTTGGGCAGCGGCTTGTAGCGCGCGCTGTCCTCGCCGCCTTCGCCCGAGACCGAGCGGGCCCCGATGCGGTTCATGGCGATGTTCAGGGCGCCGTGGGCCTCGGGGCTGAGGGCCCCCAGGCTCATGCCGGGCGTGACGAAGCGCTTGCGGATCTCGTTGACGCTCTCGACGTCGTCGGTCGAGATCGGGTTGCGGTCCGAGCGCCAATCCAGCAGGTCGCGCAGCTGGATCGGCTTTTGCGTGCGCAAGCCGTTGGACCAGCGGCGGTAGAGCTCGTAGTCGCCGGTGTCGCAGGCCGTCTGCAGGGTGTGCATCAAGCGCGCTTCGAAGGCGTGGGCCTCGCCCGAGCGGCGGGCCTTGTAGAGGCCGCCGACCGGCAGGGTGACGGCGGGCGTCCCCCAGGCCTTGCGGTGCAGCTCTACCGCCTTGCTTTCGATGCCGGCTAGGCCGATGCCCGAGATGCGCGAAGGCATGCCGGGGAAGAACTCGGCGGCCAGGGCGCGCGACAGGCCGACGGCTTCGAAGTTGTAGCCGCCGCGGTACGAGGAGATGACGCTGATGCCCATCTTCGAGATGATCTTCAGCAGACCGCCCTCGATGGCCGTCTTGAAGTTGATGCAGACGTCCCGAAGCGTCTTGTCGCCAACCAGGCCCCGCTCCAGGCGATCCTGGAAGCTCTCCTGGGCCAGATAGGCGTTGACCGCCGTGGCGCCGACGCCGACCAGCACCGCGAAATAGTGCGTGTCCAGGCACTCGGCCGAGCGGACGATGATCGAGACGTACGACCGCAGGCCCTTGGCCACGAGGTGGGCGTGGACGCCGCCGGTGGCCAGGATCATCGGCAGCGCCACGCGGTCGGCCGCGCTGTTCTCGTCGGTCAGGACGATGGCGCCGCAGCCGCGCAGGACCGCGTCCTCGGCCTCGGCGCGGATGCGATCGAGGTTGGCGCGCAGGGCGTCGCCGGCGCGGGCCTCCTCGGCCGGCAGCGGCATGGTGCAGTCGATGACCGCGACGTTCTTCTCGCCCAGCAGCGCATGGACCCGCTCGTACATGCCGGTGGTCAGCACGGGGCTTTCCAGCACGTAGACGTCCGCTTGCGCCGCGTCCTGGGCCAGGATGTTGCCGAGGTTCTTGAAGCGGGTCTTCAGGCTCATGACGCCCGTCTCCCGCAGGGGGTCGATCGGCGGGTTGGTCACCTGGCTGAAGTTCTGGCGGAAATAGTGGCTGAGCGGACGGTACTTCTCAGACAGCACCGCCAGCGGCGTGTCGTCGCCCATCGAGCCGACGGCTTCCTTGCCCTCCTCGACCATGGGGGCGAGGATCATTTCCAGGTCTTCGAGGCTATAGCCGGCGGCGGCCTGGCGGCGGGTCAGCTCCTCGCGGCCGTACTTGCGCGGCTCGGGACCGGGGCCGATCTCCTTTTCGAGATCGACCATGTTGCCCAGCCACTCGGTGTAGGGGTGGCGGCCGGCCAGTTCGTCGATGATCTCGTCCTCGCCATAGAGGCGGCCTTCGGCCAGGTCGATGGCGATCATCCGCCCAGGCGAGATGGCCAGCTTGCGGGTGATGCGGCTTTCCTCGACGCCGCACATGCCGGCTTCCGAGCCCATGATCACCAGGCCGTCGTCGGTATAGGCCACCCGCAGCGGGCGCAGGCCCGAGCGGTCCTTGCCGGCCACGACCCAGCGGCCGTCGGTGGCGCACAGGGCGGCCGGACCGTCCCAGGGCTCCATCACGGCGTTGCAGTAGGAGTAGAGCGCCTTGTGGGCGTCCTTCATCTTCGGGTTGGACGCCTCGGGGACCAGCAGGGCTTTGGCCATGGGCGCGTCACGGCCGGCGCGCACCAGCACCTCGAAGGTGTTGTCGAGGTTGGCGCTGTCGGAGCCGCCCGGCTGGATCACGGGCTTCACGTCGTCCCCGAACTCGCCGAAGGCCTGGGCGGCCATCTTGATCTCGTGGGACTTCATCCAGTTGATGTTGCCCTTGATCGTGTTGATCTCGCCGTTGTGGGCGAGCATCCGGAAGGGCTGGGCCAGGCGCCACTGCGGGAAGGTGTTGGTCGAATAGCGCTGGTGGAAGATCGCCACCGCCGCGGCGAAGCGCTCGTCCTTCAGGTCGGGATAGAACTCGTCGATGTGCTCGGCCAGGAACATGCCCTTGTAGATCAGGGACTTGGCCGAGAACGAGCAGATGTAGAAGTCGGTGATGTTCTGGCCATGCACGCGCTTCTCGATGCGCTTGCGGCACAGGAACAGGGCGCGCTCCAGCGCCTCGCCGTCCAGGCCGGCGGGGGCCGCGAGCATGATCTGCTCGATTTCCGGACGGGTGGCGTTGGCCTTCTCGCCGATGACGGCGGTGTTCACCGGCACCTGCCGCCAGCCGTAGATGTAGAAGCCGAAACGCAGGGCCTCGGCCTCGACGATCGTGCGGCACAGCTCCTGGGCGCCGAGGTCGGTGCGGGGCAGGAAGACCTGGCCGACGGCGATCGGGCCCGGACGCAGGGCGTGGCCGGTGCGGCGCACCTGGTCGACGAAGAAGTCCTGCGGGACGCTCACCAGGATGCCGGCGCCGTCGCCCGTCTTGCCGTCGGCGTCGACCGCCCCCCGGTGCCAGAGGGCCTTCAGGGCCTTGATCGCCAGCTCGACGACCTCGCGGCGCGGCTGGCCGTCGATGGCGCAGACCAGGCCCACGCCGCAGGCGTCGCGCTCGGTCGACGGGTCGTAGGCGTGGCCGTCGATCAGGGCCTGGCGGTTCTTCAGATAGAGGTCCATCGCGGTCATGGTCTTGGGTCCTCTCTCTTATTCCGCCGCGATCAGCGCGGGCGCGCCGACCTTGGCCTGCAGGTAGCGGTGGATGGCGTCGGCGGCGTCGCGGCCGTCCTTGATCGCCCAGACGACCAGCGAGGCGCCGCGGACGATGTCGCCGGCGGCGAACACGCCGTCGAGATTGGTCATCTGGTTGCGGACGTCGGCCTTCACCGTGCCCCAGCGGGTCACCTTCAGGTCCGGCGCCGACCATTGCTCGGGCAGGTTCTCGGGCTCGAAGCCCAGAGCCTTCACGACCAGCTGGGCGGGGCGATCGAAGTCGCCGCCGGGGATTTCCTCGGGGCTCTGGCGGCCCGAGGCGTCCGGCGCGCCGAGACGCATGCGGATGGCGCGGACGCCAGTGACGGCCTCGGCCTCGCCCGACAGGGCGCGCGGGGCGGCCAGCCATTCGAAGGTCACGCCTTCTTCCTCGGCGTTGGCCACTTCGCGCATCGAGCCCGGCATGTTCGCCTTGTCGCGGCGATAGAGGCAGGTGACCGAGGCCGCGCCCTGGCGGATGGCCGTACGGACGCAGTCCATGGCGGTGTCGCCGCCGCCGACCACGACCACGTCCTTGCCCTCGGCGTTCAGCTCGCCGGAGTCGTAGGCCGGGACGCTGTCGCCCAGCGACAGGCGGTTGGAGGTGATCAGATAGTCGAGCGCGGGCACGACGCCCTTGCTGCCGCCGCCGGGGACGGTCAGGTCGCGCGCGGCATAGACGCCGACGGCGATCAGCACCGCGTCGTGCTGGGCGCGCAGCTCTTCCAGCGTCGCGTCCTTGCCGACCTCGAAGCCCAGCTTGAAGACGACGCCGCCATCGGCCAGGCGCTTCGTGCGGCGCTCGACGACGTCCTTCTCCAGCTTGAAGCCGGGGATGCCGTAGATCAGCAGGCCGCCGGCGCGGTCGTGGCGGTCATAGACGGTGACGTCGTAGCCGGCCTCGCGCAGCTTCTCGGCGGCGGCCAGGCCGGCGGGGCCCGCGCCGATCACGCCGACCGACTGGCCGCGCGCTTCGCCGGCGACGAGCGGCTTCACCCAGCCGTTCTCCCAGGCCTTGTCGGTCAGGTAGCGCTCGACCGAGCCGATCGTCACGGTGCCGTGACCCGACTGCTCTATGACGCAGTTGCCTTCGCACAGGCGATCCTGCGGGCAAATCCTGCCGCAGACTTCCGGCATGGAATTGGTCGCCTGCGACAGGGCGTAGGCTTCTTCCAGGCGGCCCTCGGCCGTCATTCGCAGCCAGTCGGGGATGTTGTTGTGCAGCGGACAGTGGGTCTGACAGAACGGCACGCCGCACTGCGAACAGCGCGAGGCCTGCTCGGTCGCCTTGGCGTCGATGAAGTCGGCGTAGATCTCGTGGAAGTCGCCGGAACGCTCGGCGGCCGCGCGCTTTTCGGGCGTCTTGCGGGGCACCGTGATGAATTTCAGCATGCGCTCGGCCATGCGACTTCCCTCGTCATCCCTGGCGGGAGAAAAATTGCTCTGGCGGGCGTCTTACGGACTCTTTAGGGCAATAAGAATGTGTTGGTCAAAAATATAGACTTATATATCCCTGCGCGAGGTGCGGATTTTGAGATCAGGTCGCATCTGATCTAGAAAATGGTCCACTTTGTGGATTTACGACCTGTTTACCGTGTCGGGCGCACGCCGGACGCTTACTTGGAGCCGAAGCATGCCTGATTGGTTGAGCGCCATCATTCTGGGTCTCGTCGAGGGTTTGACGGAGTTCATTCCCGTCTCGTCGACTGGCCACCTGCTGCTGACCAAGACGGCCATGGGGCTGAAGGATCCGTCCTGGGACACCTTCATTGTCCTGATCCAACTGGGCGCGATCCTCGCGGTCGTGGCGCTTTATTTCCAAAGGCTATGGAATGTCGTCATGGGCCTGCCGACCAAGCCCGAAGCCCGCCGCTTCGCGCTGAGCGTCATCATCGCGGTCATTCCAGCCTTCGCGGCCGGCCTGCTGCTGCACGACGTGATCAAGACGCTGCTGTTCGAGAGCCCCTTGCTGATCTGCTGGTCGTTGGTGATCGGCGGGGTGATCCTGCTGGTGATCGACAAGAAGGCGCCGCCCGCCGTCGATCATGACGCCATGGCCTTGCCGCTGCACAAGGCGCTGATCGTGGGCCTCTTCCAGTGCCTGTCGCTGGTGCCCGGCGTGTCGCGCTCGGGCTCGACGATCGTCGGCTCGATGCTGTTCGGCATCGAACGCCGAGCGGCGGCCGAGTTCAGCTTCTTCATGGCGATCCCGATCATGGTCGGGGCCTTCGCCCTGGACGTCTACAAGAACCGCGACGCTCTGGACGCCGGCCATGTCAGCATCGTCGCCATCGGCTTCGTGGTCTCGTTCCTGTCGGGCCTGGTCGTCGTTAAGTACATGCTCGACTTCGTCGGCAAGCGCGGCTTCGCACCCTTCGCCTGGTGGCGGATCGTCGTCGGCCTGGGCGGGCTGGCGGTGCTGTACCTGCACCACTAGAGCGGTCCGTTCCGCAACAAAAAGGGCGGACGCCACGCGGCGCCCGCCCTTTTCTTTTTGTCTTGTCGCTTGAGGCTAGAACGCGCCCGCCGGGGTCTCGGCGTACTGGCCGCCCTTGCGATAGCGGTAGAGATAGGTCGGGACCACGGCTTCGACGGCCGTTGCTGCGACGCCGGCCTCGGCCAGGCCGGGCAGGCCGTGAGCGGCGATGTTGTCGCTCTTCAGCATCTCGACCTGATCCGTCGTCAGCGGCGGGGCCAGCGGCAGGATCGAGGCCTGCAGATCGCCCAGCGTCCCGATCAGGCCGGCGATCGGCCACGGCACGGGCAGCAGCGGACGATTGCGGCCCGTCTCGGTCAGAATCAGCTCGAGGATCTCGCGCATCGTGTAGACGGTCGGACCGCCGAGCTCATAGGTCACGCCGACCGCGGCCGGGCTGGCGACGGCCTTGGCGATCACCGCCGCCACGTCGCCGACGAACACCGGCTGGAACTTGGTGTCGCCGCCGACCAGCGGCATGACCGGCGCCAGGGCCGCCATCTGGGCGAAGCGGTTGAAGAAGTCGTCCTCGGGACCGAACACGATCGAGGGGCGCACGATCGTCGCGCCCGGGAAGGCGGCGCGCACGATGGCCTCGCCCTCGCCCTTGGAGCGAGCGTATTTGGCGGTGGCGTTGATGTCGGCGCCGATCGCGCTGACGTGGACCAGGCGCTTAACGCCAGCCTTGGTCGCGGCTTCGGCGACATTGCGCGCGCCCATGGCGTGGATCGACTGGAATTTCTGGCGGCCGCTCTCCCAGAGGACGCCGACCAGGTTCACGCAGGCCTCCGCGCCGTCCAGCGCCCGGGCCACGGAGCTCGGGACGCGGACATTGGCCTGGACGACCTCGATCTGCCCGACATCGCCCAGCATGCGCATGCGGTAGGCGAGGTTCGGCTGGCGCACGGCCACCCGCACCCGGTAGCCCGCCTTGGCGAGCGCCCGCACGACCTGGCCGCCCACGAAACCGGAGCCGCCGAACACCGTGACAAGACCCTGCATCTTCATTCCTCGTCGCATGCGATGACGCGGGAATTAGACGACCGAGCGCGGCGACGCAACGAAATCACGATTTGTCGTTTTTTCGCTGTTGACGCGGCCGAACGCTTTCCCTAAACGTCCCGGCCTCGCGGCGACCTAACCGGTTGCGACTGCGGGCCCAGGTGGCGGAATTGGTAGACGCGCTGGCTTCAGGTGCCAGTGACCGAAAGGTCGTGGAGGTTCGAGTCCTCTCCTGGGCACCACCCCTTGTTCAGCTTCTTTAGAGAAGCGGGGGTGGCGCCAAAATCCTCATCAGATAGATATCCCATTCATCGTGAGTATATGTAACGCGCGCCTATATCGGGCGCGTGGTCGAACGCGTCGTACGCGCGGTTCTCGCCGGAGATTTCTGAGACTTGGCCAATTTCGTTCACGAGGGCGACCTGCCCGATGGCGTGTTCGCGGGCGCGAGCATCGTCGCGATCGATTCGGAAACCATGGGTCTGCGCCTGGGGCGCGATCCGTTGTGCGTGGTGCAGCTGTCGTCCGGCGATGGCGACGCCCATGTCGTGCGGCTGAGTCGGCCCGGTTACGACTGTCCGAATCTGAAGGCCCTGCTGACCGATCCAGCCGTTCTGAAGCTTTTTCACTTCGGTCGCTTTGATATCGCCATGTTCGAACTCCATCTGGGAGTCGTGACCGCGCCCGTCTATTGCACCAAGATCGCCTCGAAGCTGGCCCGCACCTATACCGACCGCCACGGCCTGAAGGACGTGACGCGCGAACTGCTGGGCGTCGAGCTGTCGAAGGCGCAGCAGTCCTCGGACTGGGGCGCGCCCTCGCTGAGCGCCGACCAGGTCGCCTATGCGGCCTCGGACGTGCTGCACCTGCATGCACTGCGTGAGAAGCTCAACGCCATGCTCGAACGCGAGGGCCGCATGGCCTTGGCCCAGGCCGCCTTCGACTATCTCCCCCACCGCGCTTCGCTCGATCTGGCCGGTTGGGAGGACGTCGACATCTTCGCGCACACCTGACGGACGAACGATGCAGCACGCCGCGGTCATGAACGGAAGAGCGATCAGCGCCGATCTCGCGCGCTGGCGCCGCCGCTCGCGCCGCGTTCTGATGGCGCGCATCGTCCTGCCGATCGCGATTGGCGCCCTGCTGCTGATCGTTGTTTCGCAGGTGGGCTGGCGCACCTACATGGCCGCGACCCATCCGCCGGTCGAGGCCAAGACCGAAATCCGGCTGATCACGCCGCGCTTCTACGGCCAATCGACCGACGGCCGCAGCTTCATGATCACCGCGCGCTCGGCGATCCGCGATGACGCCGACCCCCGGCGAATCATGCTGGATGAGCCTGCGCTGACTTTGGATCTAGGCTCGCCGACCCCCACCCGCATGACGGCCAAGAGCGGTGTTTACCGCCAGGACGACTTTGGTCTGACCTTGAAGGACGACGTGCGGCTGGACGACGGCACCGGCTATCGCTTCGCCTCCGAGGAATCGTTCGTCGACACGCGCACCGGCGATGTCACGGGCGAGAGCACGCTCAATGGCGAAGGTCCCAGCGGACAGGTGCAATCGCGCGCCTACTCCGTATATGACAAGGGCGACCGCATCGTTTTCCGGGGCGGGGTTCGCGCGCGGCTAGAACGGCAGTAAAGAACGTAAATGGCGCAGGTTCGCTGAGGCGGCCGCGACGGATGAGGACATGGTTCTGATGAAGCGATGGACGGCTGCTGCGGCGACCGCGTTGGTCCTGTCTGGGTTTGGAGCCGCCGGCGCGGCCCATGCCCAACAAGGCGACTCGAGCGCGCCGATCGACGTGTCCGCTGATCAGCAGGAAACGATCAACAGCAAGTGCATCACCATCTTCCGCGGCAACGTGGAGATCCTGCAGGACCGCTCGCGGATGCGCGCCCAGCAGGTGACGGTGTACAGCGCCAAGCGCGCGGGCTCGGACAACGGCTGCGGCAACGCCCAGCGCCTGGAAGCCGAAGGCGACGTCTATGTGGTCAGCGAGAACCAGAAGGCCCGCGGCGACCGCGCGGTCTATACGTTCAGCGACAACATCGCGGTCCTGACCGGCGACGTCATCCTGACCAAGGGCAAGGACGTGGCGCGAGGCGACCGCCTGACGGTCAACACCAAGACCAACGACGCCAAGCTGGAGTCCAGCGCCAAGGGGCGCGGCGCGCCGCGTCGGGTCCGCGCGGTGTTCTATCAGGACGACAGCAAGAAGAGCGACGCGCCCGCAGCGTCCGACCAGCCGGCCCAGCGCTAGGATCGTTTCATGACCCTGACCTCCGCCGACATGGACGGCCTGTTTGTCGATTCCGTGGGCAAGTCGTTCGGCGACCGTCCCGTCGTCAAGAACGTTTCCTTGCGCCTCAAGCGCGGCGAAGTCGCGGGCCTGTTGGGTCCGAACGGCGCCGGCAAGACGACCTGCTTCTACATGGTCACGGGCCTGATCGCCGCCGACTATGGCGCGATCTATCTGGACGGCGAGAACATCACGGCTCAGCCGATGTTCCAGCGCGCCCGTCTCGGCGTGGGCTACCTGCCGCAGGAAGCCTCGATCTTTCGCGGCATGACGGTCGAGCAGAACGTCATGGCGGTGGTCGAGATGCGCCAGAAGGATGCCCGCAAGGCGCGCGAGCAGGTCACCAGCATCCTGGAAGAGCTGCGTATCACCCACATCCGCAAGTCGCCCGCCGTCGCCCTGTCGGGCGGTGAGCGTCGTCGCGTCGAAATCGCCCGCGCCCTGGCCAGCGAGCCGTCGTTCATGCTGCTCGACGAGCCGTTCGCGGGCATCGACCCCCTGGCGATCGCCGACATCCGCGAGGTGATCGGCTATCTGAAGGGCCGCGGCATCGGCATCCTGATCACCGATCACAACGTCCGCGAGACCCTCGACATCATCGACCGCGCCTCGATCATCCACGCGGGCGAAGTGCTGTTCGAAGGCTCGCCGCGCGAGATCGTCGACAATCCGGAAGTTAAGCGGGTGTATCTGGGCGACAGCTTCTCCGAACCCAGGTTGGGGGCCTGATCGCGGGCCGCTCTGGTCGATGTGGAGCGCTCGGGGACGCTGAACGCGCCGCAAAGTCCTTTTC
>JAYRLX010000436.1:0-3064 GCA_041905125.1 Caulobacter sp.
GGCGTTCATACTCACGCGTCTCCGGAAACGGTGTCGGAAGCGCCATTTTGCGGCGCGATGGGCAGCAGCACGCGGAAGACGGTGCGGCCGGGCTCGGACTCGAAATCAATCAGCCCCCCGTGGGCGGTGACCAGCTTGGTCACGAGCGCCAGGCCAAGACCGGTGCCGTTGGCCTTGGTCGTCACGAAGGGCTGGAACAGGTGGTCGCGCAGGGTGGTCGGAACGCCGGGGCCGTTGTCGATCACCCGGACCTCGATCGGCGCGCCGCTGGAAGCCTTGCCGTCCGCGCCGCGGACGCGCACGCCGGGGCGCCAGGCCGTCTGGATCGAAATCGCGCCGCGTCCGTCGCCGCGCATGTGCGCCGCCTCGGCCGCATTCTTGGTCAGGTTGAGGAAGATCTGGATCAGGTGATCCTCATCGCCCCAGACTGGCGGCAGCGACGGGTCGTAGCTTTCCTTCAGTTGCAATCCGTCGGCGACGCCATTGGCCACCAGGGCCCGCACGCGGTCCAGAACCTGGTGGATGTTGACGGGCTCGCGCGGGGTCGGGGCGTCGTCCGAGAACGCCTCCATACGATCGACCAGCCGGCGGATGCGATCGGTCTCGTCGACGATCAACTGGGCCAGCGGCTGGTCGACGGCGCTGGCGCCGGTCTTGAGCAACTGGGCCGCGCCGCGAATGCCGGCCAAGGGGTTTTTGATCTCGTGAGCGAGCATCTTGCCCAGCCCGACGACCGAACGAAGCCCGGCCGTGTCCGCGCCGCGATCAACGCCCAGTACGCCCTTGACGTGCAGGGTCAGCAGGACGGAGCCATCGCCTAGCGGCGCAGCGGCGCCGTCGGCCTCGAACGGCGGCTGGCCAAACAGGTTGACCTCGACGCCGTGCTCGCGGACCAGAGCCCCTTTGGAAATGGCCCGGTCGAGCAGCGAGACTAGCACCGAACCCGGCGGCAAGGCGGCGCGGAAGCGGCCGCGCGCCAGGAGCGAGAGGCCATGTCCGAACAGCGCCTCGGCGGCTTCGTTTACAGCGACGAGACCGCCTTCGCGGTCCACGACGAGCGCCGGCTCGGGGCTCAGATCGAAAGCCGCCGACTTCAAGGCGTCGGTGGCGACACCGCCCAATACGCGGGCTCGGTCGGTCATGCGGCTAATCTCCCGCCCGCCAGCCAAAGGTCGCGCAAGGCGGCCTCCACGGCGGCGGTATCCTCTACGCGACACATGGTGGCGCGCGCCGCGCGGCGCGCTTCGGCGGTTTCGGGCCAGGGCGCGGCCTCGATGTACGAAGCCAGGTGCTTGCGGAACATCTTCAGGCCCAGCCGCTCGCCGTAGAACGACAAGCTCCGGCGGAAATGGGTGAGCGCGATGGCCAGACGCTCCTCGGCCTCCGGCTCGGCGAAACCCCGGCCTTCCAGCGCGGCTTCAATCGCCCCGGCGATCCAGGGGCGGCCATAGACGCCGCGCCCGATCATCACCCCGTCCGCCCCCGACTGTTCGAGCGCTGCGCGGGCGCTCTCGCCATCGATGATGTCGCCATTGACCAGCAGCGGAACCGAAACGGCCTTCTTGACCTCGGCCACCGCGGACCAGTCGGCGACGCCCTTGTAGAACTGGTTGCGGGTGCGGCCATGCACCGTGATCGCCTTGGCGCCGACCGCCTCGGCGCGGGCGGCGATCTCTGGCGCATTGCGGCTGGCGTCGTCCCAACCGAGCCGCATCTTGACGGTCACCGGCACGTCGACCGCCTCGACGGCCGCAGCGACCAGCGCCTCGGCCAGGTCGGGCTCTCGCATCAGGGCCGAACCACAGGCCGCGCCGGCGGCGACTTCCTTGGCGGGGCAGCCAAAATTCAGGTCGATGATCTCGGCCCCGGCCTCGGCGGCCATTCGCGCGCCTTGGGCCATGAAGTCGATGTCTCGGCCAACGAGCTGGATAACGGTCAGCGGCAGGCCTTCTCCGACGGCCGCGCGACGGACGACGTCGGGACGCCCCTTCGCGAATTCCGCGCTGGCCACCATCTCCGTCGCCACATACGGCGCGCCAAGCGCCGTGGCCGTTTCTCTGAAGGGCAGGTCCGAGACCCCGGTCATGGGCGCAATCCACACCCGACCGGGGACGCAAACCCCGCCGACATCGAGCTTGTTGCTCATTTTCTGATCATCCCCGTAGCATTCTTTTTAGGCACATTGTGCGGCGCAGTAAAGCCCGGATCGACTGGACATGAGCCGTCGTCCGACTAAACACCCCCTATGAACTTCTCCGCCGTAATCGTCGCCGCCGGCTCAGGGACCCGAGCGGGCCCGGGCCAGGCCAAGCAATGGCGCATGCTGGCCGGAAAACCCGTTTTGAGGTGGTCGGTCGAGGCCTTCCTCGCCGCCGGCGCTTCCGAGATTGTGATCGTGACGACCGAAGAGGGCGAAGCGGCCCTCCCCGCCGTCCTCAAGGATCTCGCCGGCTGGCGGTCGGCGCGGGGCGGCGCCGCTCGGGCTCTTTCGGTTCAGGCCGGCCTCGCCGCCTTAGCCCATCGCCCGACTGACGAGCCGGTCCTGATCCACGACGCCGCACGCCCCCTGCTCGCCCAGAAGACCATCCATGATGTCCTGAACGCTCTGGAAGACGCCGACGGGGTTCTGCCCGCCGTGCCCGTCGCCGACACGCTGAAGCGCGCCGAGCCGGACCAGAACCCGGTGACGACATCCCGTGACCACCTGTGGCGCGCCCAGACCCCGCAGGCGGCTCGTCGTCAGACCTTGCTGGACGCCTACGCCGCCTGGACCGGCGGCGAGCCCACGGACGACGTCCAGGTGATCGAGGCCGCGGGAGGACGCGTGGCGATCGCGCCGGGCGACCCGCTTTTGATGAAACTGACCTACCCGGAGGACTTCGCCATGGCCGAACGCCTAGCCGGCGCCGCGCGCGTCACCCGTGTCGGCCAAGGCTTTGACGCCCATCGCTGGGGACCGGGCGAAGAGGTCTGGCTCTGCGGCGTCGCGATCAAGCACGACGAGACCCTGATCGGCCACTCCGACGCCGATGCGGGCCTGCACGCCCTGACCGACGCCATCCTC
>JAYRLX010000437.1:0-3062 GCA_041905125.1 Caulobacter sp.
CGGGCGGGTCGGAGCGACGAACCCCGGTCCCGGAACGCCCGGGCGATTTCAGCCCAGGCCTGCCGCGCCGCCGAAATCCTCGCCGCCAGGGCTTCGTCCTGTGTTTCAAGGAGCCTGCCGCTGGATCCGCCGCGAAGACGTCTTCCCCAAGCTAAGGAAGACCGGCGAGCGCTTCCCGCTCGACCACCCCCGACAGCCGTCACGATCGCCGGCCGGACGTCCCTTCCGCGCTATCGGGTGAGGAAGAGTATGGCGGGGGATTCAACGCGGATCACAGAGACGGCTGTAAAAGTGAGAAGCGATTGAAATCGTTAGATTCGAGTCCGGATACGCGGATCATAGATCGCCGCGAACGCTCGTACTTGCCCCCTCCGCGCTGACGCCCTCCTCCCCCGGAAGGGGAAGAAGGTTCGCGCTTCCTTCTGTCCCCTCCGGGGGCGGACGATCACGCCGAGCGTGGTCAGGTGGGGGCCTGCGGCCGTGGAGGGCTTTCAGAACCGAGGTTGACTCTAAAATTTACAAGCGTAACCCTTCGGGTGATTTTACAATCGTAATCACCCGAAGGGAGATCGCATGCGTCTGCCCCACGTCACCTTCGCCGCGCTCGGCGCGATATTCCTCGACACGCCGGCCCAGGCCGCCACCGAGAAGTCGCTCACCTTGGTCGCCGTCTTCTCCAACGCCGCGATTCCCGTGAAGCTGATCGCGATCATCCTGCTGGCCGGTCTGATCGCCGCGCCGGTCGTGGCCATCGCCCGACGAGACGCCAAATGGCTGAGCGCGATCGCCCGCAGCGCCCTGCCCCTGGGCTTCGCGGCGGCGGCCTACACGCTGCTGGCCTGCGCCGTCAGCGTGGCCAATCTGGGAGTTACGCCCAGCCTGCCCATCTTGGCGCCAGGCCTGGCCGAAGCGCTGATGATGGCGATGCTGGGCCTGTTGACCGCCGGCGTCGCACGCCTGGCCAGCGAGCTGACGTCCCGTCGCCGGGAAGACGCCGCCCCCGTCTGACCAGCGGGCGAGCCGCCCCTTCACCGCTCCGCCCTTGCTTTTTGCGTCGCAACAGGCGCATAAGGCCGCTCATCGAGCCCCCTTCGTGTCGCTTCGGCGGCGGAAGGGGGCTATTTTTGTTGGAATTCGACCAAGAAGCGGTCCGAGGGAAGCGTTCAAGGCTTCAAAGGGGCCCGATTTGGTCATGGCGCGAGCCGCGCGTGTTTGTGTGCGCGGTCGCAGACGTGAACTGGACCCATATGCCCTTCCCCGCCTCCCACCCCGCTCTTGAGCGGGCTCTCGCCGCTCAGGGTTACGCCGAGCCCACCCCCGTCCAGGCCGCCGTGCTGGCCGCCGACGCCGCCGACCGCGACCTGCTGGTCAGCGCCCAGACCGGCTCGGGCAAGACCGTCGCCTTCGGCCTCGCGGCCGCTCCCACCCTGCTTGGCGAGGCCGAGACCTTCGGCCAGGCCGCCGAGCCGCTGGCCCTGGTCATCGCCCCGACCCGCGAACTGGCCATGCAGGTCAATCGCGAACTCGGCTGGCTCTACGCCGAAGCCAAGGCCGCGGTGATCAACTGCGTCGGCGGCATGGACGCCCGTCGCGAGCAGCGCGCCCTGAACTACGGCGCCCACATCGTGGTCGGCACGCCGGGCCGCCTGCGCGACCACATCGAGCGCGGGCACCTGGATCTCTCCAAGCTGAAGGTCGCCGTCCTCGACGAAGCCGACGAGATGCTGGACATGGGCTTCCGCGAGGACCTGGAGTTCATCCTCGACGCCGCTCCGCCTGAGCGCCGCACCCTGCTGTTCTCGGCCACCCTGGCCCGCGACATCGTCGAGCTGGCCAAGCGCTACCAGAACGACGCCCTGCGCATCGACACGATCGCCCGCGACGAGCCGCACCGCGACATCGAATACCGCGCCGTGCGCGTGGCTCCGAACGAGGTCGAACACGCCGTCGTCAACCTGCTGCGCTTCTTCGAGGCTCCCGGCGCCCTGGTGTTCGCCAACACCCGCGAGAGCGTTCGCTCGCTGCACGCCAAGCTGCGCGAGCGCGGCTTCGCCGTCGTCGGGCTGTCGGGCGAGCTATCCCAACGCGAACGCGCCGACGCCCTGCAAGCTCTTCGGGATGGCCACGCCCGCGTCTGCGTCGCCACCGACGTCGCCGCCCGCGGCCTCGATCTGCCGGACCTGGGCCTTGTGATCCACGCCGAACTGCCGATCAACAAGGCGACCCTGCTGCACCGCTCGGGCCGCACCGGCCGAGCCGGTAAGAAGGGCGTCAGCGCCCTGGTCGTCCCCTACACCCGCCGCCGCAAGGCCGAGCAGCTGCTGTACGCGGCTGGCGTCGACGCCGAATGGGGCGGCGCGCCCAGCGCGGACTCGATCCGCGAGAAGGACCAGGAACGCCTGCTCGACGATCCGATCTTCTCGGAAGCCTCGACCGAGGAGGACATCGCCCTGGCCGAAGCCATGCTGGCCAAGCGCACGCCGGTCGAGATCGCCGCGGCCCTGATCCGCACCCGCCGCGCCAAGCTGCCCTCGCCGGAGGACATCTATGACGATCCGCGCCACGGCGCCGATCCGGGTCCGCGCATGGCGGGCGAGCGTCCGCTGCGCGAACCGCGCGCGGACATGGAAGGCTCGGAGTGGTTCCGGATCAGCGTCGGCCGTCGCGGCAACGCCGATCCCAAGTGGCTGATCCCGATGATCTGCCGCCTGGGCCACATCACCAAGAAGGACATCGGCGCGATCCGGATCTTCGACTACGACACCAAGTTCGAGATCTCGGCCGAGGCGGCGACCAAGTTCGGCGCGGCCGTGCAATCGACGGTGCGCGAGGACGTCTCGATCACCCCGACGACGGCGCCGGCCCCGCGCGGCGAGCGTCCCGCGCGTCCGCCCCGCGAGGACGGCGACCGCCCGCAGCGCCGCGAATTCAAGCCGCGCGAGCCGCGTGGCGAAGGCGACGAGCGCCCGCAGCGTCCGCCGTTCAAGAAGCGTTTCGAGGACGGCGACCGTCCTCAACGCGAGTTCACGCCGCGCCCGCCGCGTGAAGATCGCCCCTATTCG
>JAYRLX010000438.1:0-3060 GCA_041905125.1 Caulobacter sp.
GGCGGTCATGGGCGATGACCCGATAGCCCTTCAGCACGAAGAACATCATCTGGGCGTCCCAGTCGTCGGCCGACAGCGGCCAGCCGTGGTGGAACACGATGGGCTGGGCGGTCTTGGGGCCCCAGTCCTTGTAGTAGATCTGCACGCCGTCCTTGGTCGTGACGTAGCCGCTCTGGGCGCGATCGGCGGCGCGCGGCTTGGACTCGGCTTTCGGCGTCGCGGCCTGAACGGCCAGGGGCGCGGCGGCGGCCGCGGCGGCGAGGCCGAGACCAGCGGTCATCAGCCCACGGCGGGAAGCTTGGTTCGACTGGCTCATGATCATCCTCATTCCGTTTTTGCGATAACGATTATCGCGATAATAAATTATCTAGGCTTGAGCGTCGCCAGAGTCCAGAGGTTTTATTATCGCGATATCATTTTCTGCGCTAAGGGCGCGCTCGACGGACGCGCGAAGCGAGCATAGCCCAGCCTCACCCGAGGCGCGGCTCTAAAAATAGCGGCGGGGGGGGGGGGCCCCCCCGGGGGGCGGGGGGGCCGCGCCCCCCCCCCCCCCACGCGGGCCGCGCCCCGCACCGAGGCGCGGCTCTAAAAATAGCGGCGGCGTCCGCCCCCGCGCTTGGCGCGGGACCGGACGCCCCGGACCGAAGCTTACAGCTGCTCCAGCAGGTATTCGGCGGACGAGACCTTGAATTGGCCGGCTTCCTCGACGTTCAGCTGGGTGACGACGCCGTCCTTGGCGATCAGGGAATAGCGCTGCGAGCGCGCGCCCATGCCGAACTTGCTGCCATCGAAATCCAGGCCGACAGCGCGGGTGAAGTCGCCATTGCCGTCGGCCAGCAGCAGGACTTCGCCGTCGATGCCCTGGTCCTTGCCCCAGGCCTTCATCACGAAGACGTCGTTGACCGAGACGCAGGCGATCGCATCCACGCCCTTGGCCTTCAGCTCAGCGGCCTTCTCCTTGAAGCCCGGCAGGTGCTTGGCCGAGCAGGTCGGGGTGAAGGCGCCCGGCACGGCGAACAGCGCCACGGTCTTGCCCTTGAAGATGTCGTCGGTGCTGATCGGCGCCGGCCCTTCGGCCGTGCTGGTCATGAAAGTCGCCGCCGGCAGCGTATCGCCAACCTTGATCGCCATGGGCCGTGTTCCTCTATTGTGCGTTTGGGTAGGTCTTGGAGATATCCCCGCGCCGCCCGACCGCCAAGCCACCGTTTTTGGAAACACGCGACGCGGATTCTCGTCGACGCGACTTGAAAGCGTCACACGGAGGGCCAATGCTCTGATCATGGCCAGCATGATCGACGACGAGGACGAAGGCGAATTCCTGACCGGGCGTCTCCTGGTGGCGATGCCTGGCATCGAGGACCCGCGCTTCGAACGGGCCGTGCTCTATCTGTGCGCGCACGACGAGGAGCAGGCGATGGGCCTGGCCGTCAATCGTCCCGTCGAAGGCCTGACCGTGGTCGAGCTGCTGGAGCGACTGGGCGTCAAGTCGGACATCCAGGCGCCGCGCGACCTGGTCCTGCTGGGCGGCCCGATCGAGCGCGAGCGCGGCTTCGTGCTGCACACCGACGACTTCCACTCGCCGGACTCCTCCCTGCCCATCGCGGAGGGCCTCAGCCTGACCGCCACCCGCGACGTGCTCGACGCGATGGCCAGCCTTCACCGGCGCCCCCGCAAGGCGATCCTGGCGCTCGGCTACGCCGGCTGGGGTCCTGGTCAGCTCGAACAGGAGCTGCGGGACAACATCTGGCTGATCTGCGACGCCGACGAGAGCCTGCTGTTCGACGAGGACCACGAGCACAAATGGACCCGGGCCCTGGCGAAGCTCGGGATCACCGCCGATCACCTTTCGGCGACGGCGGGGCGGGCTTAACCCCGCGCCTTCACCGGCGCGGCGCCGTCGACATAGGCTTCGTTGAGGTAGACCTCGGCTTCCTGCGGCGAGAGCGCCGGCGCGTAGCCGAAGCCCTGGCCGTAGTCGCAGCCCAGGCCCTGCAGGGCGCGGGCCATCTCGGCGTTCTCGACGCCCTCGGCCACGACCTCGAGGTCGAGGTCCTGACCCAGCTTGACGACCGAGCGGACGATCTTGGCCGAGCCGGCGTTGGCGCCCATGGTCCGCACGAAGTAGCGGTCGATCTTCAGCGTGTCGAACGGCAGGCGCGTCAGGTACGACAGCGACGAGAAGCCGGTGCCGAAGTCGTCCAGCGCCAGGCCGGCGCCGGCCTCGCGCAGGGTGCGCAGCACGACGGCCGCGCGCTCGGGATCGCGCATGATGTCGCTTTCGGTGACTTCCAGCTTCAGCGCGCCCCGCGGCAGGTTGTTGTCGCGCAGGGTCTGGGCGACGTCGTCCACCAGGCCCGGACGATCGATCTCGCCGGTCGACAGGTTGACGCTGACGGTCATGGCGCTCATCGCCGGGTGACAGTCGCGCCAGATCGACAGCTGGCGGGCGGCGGCGTGCATCATGTGCGCGCCCAGCTCGCTCATCAGCCCCATTTCCTCGATCAGCGGCAGGAACTCGTCCGGCGGCAGCATGCCCCGGCGCGGGTGGATCCAGCGGGCCAGGGCCTCGAAGCCCGACAAGGCGCCGGTCGACAGGCGAACCACGGGCTGGAAGTACGGGATGATCTCGCCGCGGCCGATGGCGCCGCGCAGGTCGGCCTCCAGCGCCAGGCGCGACAGGCCGTCGGTCTCCATCGAGCGGCCGTAGGCGGCGGCGCCGCCACGACCGGCGGCCGCGGCGGCCTCGACGGCCAGCTCCGCGCGGCGCAGCAGTTCGGCCGGATCAGGCGCCTCATGACCGCCCTCGGCCGAGACGGCGCCGACGGACAGGGTGGGGTGAATGTCGAAACCGGCGATGCGCAGCGGCTGCTCCAGCGCCTCGCGCAGCATCTCGGCGGGCTCGTAGCCGTCGGGCTTGCACAGCACGGCGAACTCGTCCTCGCCGATGCGGCCCAGCACGGCGTCGGCCGGGAAAGCGGCGATCAGGCGCGAGCCCAGGGCGGCCAGGACCAGGTCGGCGCGATCGTGGCCCAGGGCCTCGTTCAGGCGGCGCAGGCGGTC
>JAYRLX010000439.1:0-3051 GCA_041905125.1 Caulobacter sp.
ACCTCCGTCGTGGCCGCGGGCTCAAGCGCCTGGTCCTGGCGCAGGCGTCGCCAAGCGTCGAAACTCAGCAGCAGGTCGACCGCCTCGAAGAGATCGCGATCGGCGGCCAGGGCGGCCGGGAGTTCGCGCCTCAGGATTTCCCGCGCCCCCGCGACCAGCTTGGCGTTGTGAAGGTCCAGGGCGGTCGACTGATGGCGGTGGACCTCGGACGCGCGCTTGAAGGGCGCGACCCGCTCGTAGGCCCAGCCCCGGCGTTCGACCAGCTCGAGCACCCTGCCGCGCCAATCGGCGGCCTTGAAGGGCGTGTCCGCCAGGGACATCAGCTCGGCCTCGATCACCGCCGACATCTCGCGGTACAGACTTTCCAGGTCCTTGAAGTGCCGGAAGACGGTTCGCAGGCCGACTTCCGCCCGCCCCGCCACCTGTTCGGCCGAGGGGGAAACATAACCTTCCCGGACCAGGTCGAGCATCGCCTGCACGATGCGGGCGCGGCTGTCCTGCCCTCGGCGACGCCGGCCATCGGCGGACGGCGCATCGTCGTTCGGCTGAGGCAGAAGATAGTGCGCGCGGTCCAAGTCCGAGATCCTCCTTCGTCCTGCTTAGCGTCCGTGCGCCACGACCGCTACCCGCCAAACGTCGAGGTGGTTCTTGACAGCCGCCGATATAGTGACACTCATTATGTCAATATAACAGACGGGCGGAGGGATCGACCATGGACGTGTTGCGGACGCCGGATGAGCGGTTCGAGAATTTGGCCGACTGGCCCTACGCGCCTCGCTACACCGAGATCGCCGACGCCGATGGAACACGCCTGCGCGTCCATCATGTCGACGAGGGCCCGCGGGGTCAGCGTCCCATCCTGCTGATGCACGGCGAACCGTCCTGGGCCTATCTCTACCGCAAGGTCATCGCCGACCTGGTCGCCATGGGCCGCCGCGCCGTGGCGCCCGACCTGATCGGCTTTGGCCGTTCGGACAAGCCGGCCAAGCGCGGCGACTACACCTATGAGCGGCACGTGGCCTGGATGAGCGACTGGCTCGTCCGCAACGATCTTAAGGACATCGTCCTGTTCTGCCAGGACTGGGGCGGCCTGATCGGCCTGCGGCTGGTCGCGGCCTTTCCCGAGCGGTTCGCCGCCGTGGTGGTCTCAAACACCGGCCTGCCGATCGGCCAGGGCAAGACCGAGGGCTTCGAGGCCTGGCTGAACTTCAGCCAGAACGTCCCCGAGCTGCCGATCGGCTTTATCCTGAACGGCGGAACCGCGCGGGACCTGTCGGACGCCGAACGCGCCGCCTATGACGCGCCCTTCCCGGACGAGACCTACAAGGAAGGCGCGCGGCAGTTTCCGGCTCTGGTTCCAATCACGCCGGAGCATGCCTCGATCGCCGAGAACGAGGCCGCCTGGAAGGTGCTGGAGCGCTTCGACAAGCCGTTCCTGACCGCCTTCTCGGACGCCGACCCGATCACGCGCGGCGGCGACGCCATCTTCAAGGCGCGCGTGCCGGCGACCCAGAAATCCAAACACGTGACGCTGAAGGGCGGACACTTCATCCAGGAGGACGCCCCGGCCGAGATCGCCGCCCTGCTCGACGAACTGGCCGCGGCCCTGCCCCAGCCGGAGGCGGTCGCGTGAAGGTCGTCAACGCCGTCTTCCCCGAACCGCCCCAAATGGTCGAGTTCTTCGGCGCGCCCGAGGACGGACCGTTCGTCATGGTCAACCTGTTGAAGTTCCACGAGAAGGCTCAATATCCGGACGGATCGGACAGCCACCTTTCGGGCAAGGAGGCCTATGCCCGCTATGGCGAGGCGGTCCGCAAGCTGGTCGAGGGCCTGGGCGGCCGCATCCGCTACAACGGCGCGGTCACCGGCCTGCTGCTGGGCGAGGTCGAGGAGCTGTGGGACGCGGTCGCCCTGGCCGAATACCCGTCCCTCGCGGCCTTCCAGGCCATGGCCTTGTCGCCCGAGATGCACGCCATCGAGCACCACCGCAAGGCGGGGCTGGCGGGCCAACTGAACATCCGCACGCGGCCGGGCCCGGGCTTCTAGCGCTCTCTCAGAACGGTACGGAAGCCGATGTGCGAGGCGCCGCTATCGGGCGGCCCTGGCGTGCGCGCGGCCGGCCGATAGCGGAAGCAGTAGTCGTCCGCGCACAGGAACGAGCCGCCCTTGATCACGTGCTTGGCGACGTTCGGCTCTTCGGGGTCGAGGGCGCGGATCTCGGGCGGGCCGCCCGTCTCGATCACGCTGGCCGGCGCCAGGCCGGGCCGGAACCAGTCCTTGGTCCATTCCCAGACATTGCCGGCCATGTCGACCAGACCGTAGCCGTTGGGCGGAAAGCAGCCGACCGGCGCGGCGCGCGCCTTGAAGCCGTCATCGCCCAGATCCTGGGCGGGAAAGACGCCCTGCCAGGTATTGGCCCGCGGATGCTTCGGATCCTGCGGCTGGTCGCCCCAGGCGTACTTCTTGGCGACGAGGCCGCCTCGCGCGGCGTACTCCCACTCGGCCTCGGTCGGCAGGTCGCGCCCCAGCCAGCGGGCGTAGGCCATGGCGTCCTCCCAGGCGATGTGGACGACCGGCCAGGCGTCCTTGCCTCGGATGCTGGAGCCCGGCCCCTCGGGATGGCGCCAATCGGCGCCGGGAATCACCCGCCACCATTGCGAAGGATCGTCCGACCTCGCTCCCTTTTCCCCCACGAAAACGAGCGAGGCCGGACGCCGCTGCGCCGCCGACAGGCGGGCGTAGCGCGCGGGGTCGAGCGGCCGCTCCGCCACGGTGCGATAGCCCGTGGCCGCGACGAACCGCGCGAAGGCGGCGTTGGTGACCTCGGTGCGATCAATCCAGAACGGCGCGACGCGGACGGCTTCCGGCGGCCCCTCCTCCGGCCGGACCGGCGCGCCGCCCATCAGGAAGTCGCCGCCGGACAGCCTGACCATGCCCGCCGCGCGGTGCGCCGGATCCGGAACGGGCAAGTCGGCCAAGCAGGCCTTGGGCGCCTTCGGTCCGCGGGCCGCGAGGCAAAGCGCCGCCGCCGACAGGATCAGAAACCTCAGT
>JAYRLX010000033.1:0-17326 GCA_041905125.1 Caulobacter sp.
ACGGTTCCCACCTCGCCCTGCTGGCGGGCGGGCTAGCCTATGTCTTCGCCAGTACGGCCTTTGGGGTCCTGCTGTCGTCGGTGCTGCGCAGCCAGACGGCGGTGATGGCGGCGGCGGCCATCCTGACCCTGATCCCGGCCGTCAACTTCTCCGGCTTTCTCTATCCAGCGTCCGAGATCGAGGGCGCGGGTCGGCTGATCCACGCCATCTTCCCGGGCGCCTGGTTCCAGCAGGTTAGTCTGGGGGCCTTCGTGAAGGCGCGCAGCCTGGCCGACCTGGCGCCGGCGATCGCGGTGCTGGCGGTCCTGGGCCTCGTCCAGCTGGCGGCCGCGCGGGTCCTGCTCAAGAAGCAGGAGGCCTGAGCCGTGCGCCCGGCCAACGTCCTGAACCTGACCCTGAAGGAGTTCGCCAGCCTGTGGCGCGATCCGGCTGCGATCGTGCTGATCCTCTTCGCCTTCACTTTCGCGGTCTACACCGTCTCCAAGGACATCAAGACCGAGGTCAACAACGCCCCGATCGGGATAGTCGACAACGATCGCTCTCCTCTCTCGCGCCGTCTGGCCGACGCCCTGCAGCCGCCGTTGTTTCGGGCTCCGATCCCCCTGACCGCCCAGACCGCCGACGCGGCTCTGGAGACAGGCCAGGTGATCTTCGTGCTGGAGATTCCGCCGAGCTTCGAGGCCGACCTGCTGCGCGGCCGCAAGCCCGGCCTGATGCTGCTGATCGACGCCACGGCCATGACCCAGGCGGGCCTAGGCGCCAGCCACGTCGGCCGGATCGTCTCCGCCGAGGTCGCCAGCGCGCTCGGCTCGCCGTCGACCGATGCCTCCCTGCCCGTGCGGGTGGTTTCGCGGACGGCGTTCAATCCCAACCACCAGGCCATCTGGTTCGTCTCGGTGATGCAGATCACCCTGGACCTCACCATCCTGTCGATCCTGCTGGTCGGGGCGGCCTTCATGCGAGAGCGCGAGCGCGGCACGATCGAGCGGCTTCTGGTCATGCCCGTCACCCCCATGGAGGTGGCGCTGGGCAAGATCATCGCCAACGGCGTGGTCGTGGCGGCGGCGGCCTTTCTGTCGCTGCAGTTCGTGGTGCAGGCCGGCCTGGGCGTGCCGATCCACGGCTCCGTGGCCTTGTTCATGGCCTGCGTCGCGCCCTACCTGTTCGCGACCGCCGCCATAGGCATCCTGCTGGCCACCTCGGCCGGATCGATGCCGCAGTTCGCCCTGATGTCGATCCCGGTCTTCGTGATCCTGAACCTGCTGTCAGGGGCGGTGACCCCGATGGAGAGCATGCCCGCCCCGATGCGCGTGGTCATGGAAGCCTCGCCGACCACGCAGTTCGTCGCCCTGTCCAGCGCCATCCTGTTCCGAGGCGCGGGCTTGGCCGAGATCTGGGAGCACCTGGCGGCGATCATGGTCGTGGGATCCATGGCCCTGGCCCTGGCCCTGCTGCGTTTCCGGGCCCAGATGGAGAAGGCCGGATGACGCCCCATGACCGCCAAGCTTCCCCCGCCCCGTGAGCCGCCCATGACCAATCGTGTTGCGATCATAGCCCCGCCCGAGCCAAACCCGGCTTCAGAGCCCTTGGACGGTATCGCCGAAACCCTGGACCGCGCCGCCGGCGCCCTGGTGGCGCGGGCGACGGGCGGCGTCTCGCCCGCCACCCTGGCTCAGTCGTTCTCGGACTGGTGGACCCACCTTGCTATGTCGCCCGGCAAGCAGCTGACCTTGGCCGCCAAGTCGGCGCGCAAGACCCAGCGCCTGACGGATTTCGCCATGCGCGCCCTTGAGCAGGACGACCCGGAGCCGGCGATCCAGCCCCTGCCCCAGGACCGTCGTTTCCGCGATCCGGCGTGGAAGGAGGCGCCTTATAATCTGATCTCGCAGGCCTTCCTGCTGAACCAGCAGTGGTGGCACGCGGCCACGACCGGCGTCGGCGGCGTCAGCGCGCACCACGAGCAGGTCGTCGAGTTCGCCGCCCGCCAGGTGCTGGACATGTTCGCCCCCACCAACTTCGTGGCGACCAATCCCGTGCTCCAGCAACGGATTCTGGAGACAGGCGGGCGCTGCCTGGTGGACGGCGCCCATCACCTGTTCGAGGACGTCGGCCGCGCCATGCGCGGCGAGTCGCCGGTTGGCGTCGAAGCCTTCCCGGTGGGCGAGGCCGTCGCCGCCACTCCGGGCAAGGTGGTGCTGCGCAATGAGCTGATCGAGCTGATCCAGTACGCGCCCACCACCGACAAGGTGCGTCCCGAGCCGGTGCTGGTCATCCCGGCCTGGATCATGAAATACTACATCCTGGACCTGTCGCCGGAGAACTCGCTGATCGCCTGGCTACGCGACCAAGGCTACACCGTCTTCGCGATCTCCTGGCGCAATCCACACCCCGCCGACCGGGACATGGACATGGACGACTATCGGCGGCTCGGCCCGATGGCAGCCCTCGACGCGATCGGCGCCATCACCGGCGCGGCCAGGACCCACGCCCTGGGCTACTGCCTGGGCGGGACGCTGCTGGCGATCACGGCGGCGGCCATGGCGCGCGACGGCGACGAGCGCCTGGCCAGCCTGACCCTGCTGGCCGCCCAGACCGACTTCACCGAGCCCGGGGAACTCAGCCTCTTCATCGACGAGGCCCAGGTGAACCTGCTGGAGAGCATGATGTGGAGCCGAGGCTATCTGGAAAGCGCCCAGATGAGCGGCGCCTTCCAGCTGCTGCGGTCCAGCGACCTGATCTGGTCGCGGGTGCTGTCGACCTATCTGATGGGGCAACGCGAGCCGCTGAACGATCTGATGGCGTGGAACGCCGACGGCACGCGCATGCCCTATGCGATGCACTCCCAGTATCTGCGCCGCCTCTTCCTGGGCAACGACCTGGCCGAGGGTCGCTTCCTGGCCGAAGGTCGGCCGGTCACCCTGTCGGCGGTGAACGCGCCGATGTTCGTGGTCGGGGCGGAGACCGATCACGTCGCGCCGTGGCGCTCGGTCTTCAAGATCCACCTGTTTTCGGACTCGGCGATCCGCTTCCTGCTCGCCAGCGGCGGGCACAACGCCGGCATCGTCTCCGAGCCCGGCCATGCCGGCCGCCACTATCGGGTCCTGTCACGTCCCGCCCATGGCGCGGCGCTCGACGCTGAGGACTGGCTGGCGCGCGCCGAGGCCAGGGACGGATCGTGGTGGCTGGACTGGAAACAATGGCTGGACGGCCAATCCAGCGAGCCGCGCCCGCCACCGCCCTTGGGCGCGCCCGACCGGGGCTATCCGCCCCTGATCGATGCGCCGGGATCCTATGTGCGCGAGCGGTGACGGTCGCTCGACGGTTGCGATCTCGGCCGCCAAGGCTTCTGCTTTGAACGAACCGAGCGTTCTTCAGATAGGCGCCAGCGCGCCGCGTTCTTCCAACAGGCGGCGGGCCGCCAGGAAGACCGCCTCGACGGGCTTGGCCTCTAGGCAGCGCGCGTCGTCGATGGCGGCGTGGTGAAAACGATGCGCGCCGAAAATGCCCACCACGCGCCCATAGCCGGCCGTCGCGATATGGGCCAGCTCCCCGGTTGCGCCTCCACCGAGCGCATAAGGCGCCTCTAGGCCCGGAAGTCCCGAGAAGGCGACGCGGCACGCGGAGAGAAGCTCGCCGCTGGCCATCAGGAAGCGTTGCGGATCAGCGCTGGGCAGAGGCGCCAGACGCCCGCCCAGCTCGTGCCAGTCGCGCGCGGCGACATTGGCCCCCAGATGCAGCCAAAGGCGGGTCCGTTCCGGCGGCGGGGCGGCGGCGTCAAGCAGGTGCTGCGCGCCAAGGTTCTCATATTCGTGGCCGCTGTTGCAGACGAAGGCCAGATCGACCGGCAGGTTCGACCGGCTGGCCCAATCGGCCAGCATCATCCAGACCGCGACGCCAGGACCGCGTTCGCCGGCGCAGGTGAACCAGCCAGAACGGGGCGTGGAGACTACGAGCCACTGGCCGTGACCGCGGTCCCGCCGGCCGATCAGATTGAAGCTGGGTCGCCGCCCGCCGCGCCCGGTGACCTTAAGCACGCCGACGGCGCCGGACTTGGCCGCCGCGATCAGCGCCGGGGCGTCCTTCGGCGCCAGCACCGCCACGGGCGATTGGAACAACGGCGCTCGACCATCGGCGTTGAGCGCCAGAGCCTCACCACTTGGGCCTGTGGTGATCAAGACGACCGCCAGCGCGCCAGCGCTCAAGGCCGCTTGGACCGGCCCGCGCACGGCGGGAGACAAGGCGCTGCTCCAACGCGCGTAAGGCAGCTTGATGACGACGATCGCGCCGCTCGCCGGAGCCCCCGCATCTTCGGGCGCTCGGACGAGGATCGGTCCGCTTATTCCCTCGGGTCCAGTTGGCGTAACGATCGCTTGAGGTATGACGGCCGCCCGCGCGTCTCCGACTTGAAGCCACGCCTCGTCGATCTCGAAGAAGGGCGCGTCGAATTCCTGGTGTTCGACGACAAATCCTTGCTCGTTGAGCCAGGCGGCCATCCACTCGCCGCAGGCCACGTCCCCCGCCCCGCCGCTGGCCTTGTCGCCGAACGCCACGTAGCGGTCGAGCAGAGCGGCGGCGGACGGCGCGTTCGGGGCCGCTAAGGATGAGCTAGCCGCCAGGCTGGCGGCCAGTGGCGTCGCCAGCAGAGATCTGCGCGTGAGTGTCATGAGACCCCTTCTTCTGATCGCGGCCGGCAAGAGAAGTCCGGCGCGCGATGGTCTGACGTCAATTGAAGAGCTGGACCTTGCGCCCGTCGACCTCCGAGCGGAACTGCCGGCGGCTGGTGAACATCGGCTCGACATTGGCCCTGTCCCAGGCCGCAAAGTCCTTGGAAAGGCGCGCCACGACTTCGGGATGAGCGCTGGCCAGATCGTGCTTCTCGCCCGGATCCTTGGAGACGTCGAACAGCAGCGTCCACTGGCCTAGCGGCGAGACCTGCGCCTTGACCCCATCGGGTGTCGGCGAGCCCAGCACGTTGGTCATGTCGTCGACCGTGTCCGACTTGTTGACCACCAGCAGCTTCCAGTTTCCCTCGCGCACGGCGTGATTGGGGCCCATGCGCCAGTAAAAGGTCCGCTCCACCGGCTTGGCGGTCGGCGCCAGCGCCGAGGCGATGTCGCGTCCCTCGACGCCTGTCGGCGCCTTCACGCCCGCCAGGTGTGCGACCGTGGGCAGAATGTCGAGGGTCGAGACGGGATGGCTGGAGACCAAGCCCGGCGCGATGCGACCGGGCGCCGAGATCATGAAGGGCACGCGCACCCCACCCTCCCAGGGGAAGGCCTTGTAGCCCGCCAGAGGCCCGTTGGAGCAGGCGCCGCGGATGTAGTTGGGACAGCCGTTGTCGCTGAGGAAGAAGACCACCGTCTCGCGCTCCAAGCCCTCGTCCGCCAGCGCCTTGCGCAACCGGCCGATATTGTCGTCCAGCGACGCGACCATCGCCGCATAGAGCCGCTGGTGGGGCGAGGCGATATGGGCGTAGCGGTCGGTATAGGCCTTGGGCGCCTGCAAGGGCGTATGGGGAGCGTTGTAGGCCAGGTAGAGGAAGAAGGGCTGGCTCCGATGGGACTTGATGAAGCCGATGGCTTCGTCGGTGAACACATCGGTCAGATAACCGCCCTGCTCCACGACCGTTCGTCCGCGCACAATCGGAAAGCGCGCGCGGGTCATGGCGCCGTCGGCCCCTGTATCGGCCTGCAGGCCGCTTTCGGCCGGATCCTTGAAGTAGCTGGCGGCCCCGCCCAGGAAACCAAAGAAGCTGTCGAAGCCGCGGTCGAGCGGATGGAAGCCCGGCGCCTGGCCGATGTGCCACTTGCCCACCATCGCCGTGGCGTAGCCGGCCGACTTCATCACCTGGGCGATGCTGCTCTCGCTGACCGGCACGCCTGTCTGTTCATCACGTCCGACGGGGTTGAATTCAAAGCCAAAGCGGGCCTGATGGCGTCCGCTGATCAGGCCCGCGCGCGAGGGGGCGCAGACCGCCGCAGTCGCATAGCCGTCGGTGAAGCGCACGCCCGAGGCGGCGAGCGCGTCGATGTTCGGCGTGTCGATCACCTTGCCGCCATAGACGCCAAGATCGCCGTAGCCTAGATCGTCGGTCAGGATGACGATGACATTGGGCGCGCGCGGCTTAGCGGGCGAGGAAAATCCCGTCGTGGCAAGGCCTACCAGGCAGGCCGCGACCGCAAGTAGACAGCGCTTCATGGACTCTCCGCGGATCTGATAGGCGTGGGGGCGCCGCAGGCCCTGGCCTTCACATAGGCCTCCCCCATTGGCGCGAGGGTCTTGGGCAGGTCGCACAGGCTCTTGGCCGCGCTTTTGTCGCCTCCGAGATAGGCGCGCCAGAAGGCCAGCGTCTCCTCGACGATCACCCGCATCTGGCTTGCATCCGTGGGCTTGGGCGTCCCCATGGACTGGCGGCGTCCGGTGTAGACGCCATGATCGCCGTCACGCAGCACGATCAGGTACTGGTCGGCGCCCGTGATCTCCTGGAACGGGATGGTCCGCTCCCAGGGCGTCTTTTCCAGGTCAAGCGCGGTGCGATCGAGCGTGCCGGTGAAGTGCAGCATCGGCGTGCGGATCTGGGCGAACGCGGCGTGGGCTCCGCCTTGCCGAGGCTTGTTGGGACTGTAGACGATGGCCGCCTTGATCCGGGGCTCGCGGAAAGCGTCCGGCGCGCCGGGCAGGAGCTGCCCCACGGCGACCAGCGTGGTGAGCGCGCCAAAGGAATGACCGCTCATGCCGATGCGCGAAAGATCAAGCTTGCCGGCCAGATCGCCGCCAGGGGCGTTCATGCGCGTGAGCTGGTCCAGCGCGAAGGGAATGTCGCCAAACCGGTTCGCGGCGGCGTCGGGCGCCAGCTTGCCCAGCAGTCCGGCTTCATCGCCCGGACGAAATCCGGCCAGGATCGCGGTGTCCGAGCCGGGATGTTGCAGGGCCGCCACCGCGAAGCCCGCCTCGGCCAAAGCCGGAAGAATGTAGCTGGAGCCCTCTCGCGATCCGCCCAGTCCATGGGAATGGACGATCAAGGGAAAAGGCCCCGGGCCGGCGGGCATGTAGAGCTTGTAAGGCACATTACGCCCGCCGCGCGCCGGGTCAGTCCACTCGCCGTACGAAATGCTAGGCTTGGCCGGTGCCGCCGCGCTCGCGACGTCCCGCGCCGTCGCCAGACCGGGCGCGGCCATGGCCAGCGCCAGGACCGAGATGGCCGCGCGAGCCGAGCGACTCCAGGCCATCCCTAGAACTCCCAACCCAGCTCGACGCCGATCACCCGCGGGTCGGTGTAGAACTCGTTCGCGCTGACGATGTTGGCCAGATAGGTCTTGTCGCCGAGGTTGCGACCGAAGACCGAGAGCCTCACACGCTCGGAGCGAACGCCGAGGCGCGCATCGATCAGGCCATAGCCTTGATAGGAGCGGCTGTTGTCGGGGTTTTCATAGCCGCCATCGGCCATCTGCAGGCCCGCCGAGGCGAAGCCGCGCCAGGCGCCGCCCAGGGGGAAGCTATAGGTGGCGTTCAGCGCGAACTGATAGTCGCGCAGGCGCGGCACGGCCTTGCCGCCGAGATCGGCGTCGTCGGGAAGGCCATCGCCGTTCAGATCGAGCTTGGCCTTGGCGCCGTCTTCGAACTTACCCTTTTGCCCGCTTAGGCTGGCGCTGATCGTCAAGTCCGCCGCGCCGAGCAGGAACCGGCGGCGAGCCTCGATCTCGTAGCCGGCCACGTGGGCGTCGCCGGCGTTCTGCAGGATGAAGCCGCGCGAAAGCGAACTTGGCGCGCTGACCACCTGAACGTTGTTGGTCCAGGTGTAGTAGATGGCCGCCGACAGTTGGACGCCCTTCCAGCGCCCCTTGGCGCCTGCTTCGTAGGAGTAGGCGTATTCGGGGTCGTAGAGGAGTTGCTGGGCGATCTGGCTGCGAACGGTCGTCGGCGGCAGATTGCTATTGAAGCCGCCGGGACGATAGCCCGTGGCGAAGCGGCCATAGACATTGGCGCCGTTGTCGAAGCGGTGGCGCAGGGTGACCGTCGGCGTCACGAAGGTCCAGCGGCGCTCGGCCTCGACGCGGGCGGTCTCATTGCCGGGCGCGCATGCCGCCCCCGTCACGTCGGGTGGACAGAACTCGACCGAACTGGCCGGCAGCGGTCCCGTCGCGCCGTCCGGATCGACCGTGACCACGGCCATCAGCCCCGTCGGCGTCGCGCCGGCGCCAAAGAAGGCCAGCGGATCCTTGGCGTAGCGCTCGAACCAGAACGACTTCTTGTCGCGCTGCAGGCGCGCTTCGACGCCCAGGGTCGTGGCGTCCGTGATCTTGTATTCGAGGCTGCCAAACAGCGACGGCGACTTCAGGGACTCGGAGAAGGCGTCGTGATTGACCGACAGGCGCGCCGACGAGCGCACGCTGGCGGAGGTCCCGGTCAGGGCGCCGGCCTGGCCGACCACGCAGCCCGCGGCGATCGGCTGCACGGCTCCGGAATAGGCCGGGCAGAGATAGGGGTCGATGACCACGTCGTCGCTCGTGGACAGGAACTCGACGCCCGCCAGCCAGGTGAGGCGCCCCTCGCCCTTTGAGCTCAGATAGGCCTGGGCGACAAAGCGGCTGTAGTCCTCGAACTGGCCCACGGTGTAGTCTGGGGTGAGCACCGCCGCGCCGGGGGCCACGTCTATGCCCGAATGGCCCGCATAGTGGTCGTTGTCCTCGTTGGTCCGCCCCGCATCGCGGGTCTTCCAGCCGACCTTGGCCGTCAGGTCCGCGAAGCCGAGTTCGCTCTTGGCCGAAAGGTAGACCGAGTCCTCGGTGATCTTGGCGCGTCCCTCGCGATCGAGATCCGCCCGCGTCCAGCGCGAGGCGTCCAGCACCGAGCCATCGACGCGCACGGCGCGGCGCGCCAAGCTCGAGAAGGCCGGGGTGTCGCTCTCGTAGCGCTCATAGGTCAGGTCAACGGTGGTCGCCGAGTCCGGCGTCCAGCGAAGCCCGGCGCGCAGCCCCTTGTAGGTCTGCCAGTCCAGGTCGTGGCCGGTTGTCTGGCTCTTGATGAAGCCGCTGTTCTGGTCGTCGTAGAGCCCCGCCACGCGAAGGGCGAGCTTGTCGGCGGCCAGCGGCAGGTTCACGACCCCTTCGATCGACCCGCGTTCGGGCTGACTGTAGCGGGCGGTCAACGCCCCGCTCAGCGTTTGGTCGGGCGCGCGACCCACCACATTGACGGCGCCGCCCACGGAGTTGCGGCCGTACAGCGCGCCCTGGGGTCCCCGCAGCACCTCGAGGCGCTCGATGTCCAGAAGATCCATGCGGCTCAGGGATCGGCCGCCAAAGCCGCCGCCAGCGTTGTAGAGCCCGTCCTTGTAGAGGCCTGTGGCGGCCTCGGAGAAGCCGAGCCGGCCGCTGCCCTGCCCGCGGATCGAGATGTCCTGGAGGTATTCGGGACCGGAGGTCACCAAGGTGGCGCTGGGCGCCTGACGCAGATAGTCCTTCATGCCGTCGAGCACGAGGTTGCGTCGCTCCTCGGCGGTGATCGCCGAAATGGCCGACGGCACTTCCACCAGGGTCTCGCTGCGCTTACGCGCCGTGACGATGATCTCGTCCAGCGCCTGGGAGTCAGCCTGACGGGCCCATGACACCACGGGCGTCGTCAACAGCACCAACCCCACGGCGGTCATCAGGCCGCCCCGTCCCGTTCCACGCTGCATGAGCGCCTCCCCGCGATTTTTATCGTTGCGGGAAAGCTCCGGCTCTCAGCGAAAATTGTCAAACAATTTTTTGAAACGCTCGCCTATTCACCGACCGACTCAAGATCCAGGGCCGAGGCCAGGGACTGCCGCGTGATCATCACGATCATCCGAGCCGCGGCGGCGGCGATCTCGGGATGGCGATCCTTCACGGCCGAGACCAGAATCCGGTGCGCCGACAGCGACTGCTGCTCGGATTGGGAGGTCCCGGGCTTCAGCAGCCTTTGCTGCCAGAGCGCCAGATTGCCGACCTGGGTCAGCATCCGGTAGGCCAGAACGCTGCCGGAATAGCGCCCCACCAGCTGCCCCAAGCCAAACGATAGCGTGTAGAGCTCAGCCCGATCGGCGTCGCGCGTCACCGCCGCCTCTATCGCCTCAAGCATTCCGTCCAGCCGCGGGATCAGGCGCTCAGGAAAGCGCTGGGCCGAGAGCCGCGCACACTGCGCGTACATTTCCTCAAGCAGGCTGAAGATATCCAGCAGCTCCTCGGAGCCCACGGAGACAACCTGCGCGCCGCGCCAGGGCTGCATCTCCACGAATCCCGCCCGAGCCACGCTGCGCAGCGCCTCGCGGACCGAGGCGCGGCTTACGCCATGGCGCGCCGAGACCTCCTGCTCACGCAGCCAGGCGCCCGGCGGGTAATGATTGTCGATGATCTCACGAATGAGGGTCTCAGACAGGCGCGCATCCAGCGTCTGATCACTCTTGCGCCGCACGCGTGGCGCGCTCGACCCGACCTCGTCCATCCGACCTCCCTGAGTTGACGCTATAGTAAGTCAGAAGCTCATGAAACGGAACGTCAGACAATTGCCAATCTCGTTCGCGATCGTCTAGGGTCTGCCCAAGGGCGTCGAAGACCGCTCATGGGAGGATAGGATGATGATTCCGCGACGCGATTTTCTGGCCGGCGCCCTGACGCTGTCCCTGGCCGCGCGAGCCAGCGCCGCCGTTGCGCCCAATCCCCTGCCCCTGTCCCAGGCGGCGAAGCTGGCGTGGCTCTATGGCTTGCCCATGATCGAGACGGCGGGCATCCGCACCCGCACCGCCAGGCTTGGGACCTTCAACCGCCTCTACCATCAGACCGATCTCGTCACTCCGGCGAACCAGAAGGTGACCTCGCCCAACAACGACACACTTTACAGCCGCGGATTTCTAGATCTCCGCCAGGGCCCAGTGACCCTGACCCTGCCGGCCAGCGGCGAGCGGTATCTCTCGTTGGCGCTGATGGACATCTGGACCAACAACTTCGCCGTCCTGGGTACGCGAACCACAGGCCCGGACGGCGGCCGCTTCGTCGTCGCGGGCCCGAGCGGCCCCGCGCCCTCTAGCGCGATCCGCGCGCCAAGCGATTTCGTCTTCGCGCTGGGCCGCACCCTGGTCGATGGCCCCAGCGACCTGGCCGCGGCCCGCGCGGTCCAGGCCGCGATCATCGCCTCGGGCCCGGAACGGCCGCCGATCGACTTTGTCACGCCGGTCGCGCGCACCGCTCCGTGGCGAGACTACTTCGCCAGCCTGGGCGCATTGCTCGCCGAGAACCCGCCGCCGGCGACCGATGCGGGATTCTTCCACGCCGTGCGCGCGCTGGGCCTGACCGCTCGGAGCTTTGATCCGCCGACCTTCACCGCGGAGCAGGAACAGCAGATCGCCGAGGGCGTGGCCCAGGCCGTCCGCACCGCCTCCGAGCCGCGCGGCGGACTCTACGCGGCTCAAGGCTGGGTCTATCCGCAGGCCAACCTGGGCGACTTTGGTCAGGACTACGTCTTTCGAGGCCAGATCGCCCTGACCGGCTTGTTTGGCCTACCCCTGGCCGAAGCGGTCTACACGCGTCCTGTCGGCGACCATGATTCAGGACTTCTGCACGGCGAGCGCTATCGCCTGACCTTCCCGCCAGGCCGCATGCTGCCGGTCGACGGCTTCTGGTCGCTGACGATGTACGCCGCGATACCGGACGGCCAGTTCTTCCTGACCCCCAACGCCATCGATCGCTACGCGATCGGCGACCGTACGCCAGGACTCAAGTTCGGGACCAATGGGAGTCTGGACATCTGGATCTCGCGTCGCCCGCCAGGACCGGGGCGCGAGAGCAACTGGCTGCCCGCGCCCGCCGAAGGCCCATACATCGTGAGCCTTCGCGCCTATCTGCCCAGGCCCGACCTGCTCAACGGCGTTTATCGCGCGCCGCCGCTGCGGGCGGGTTTCTAGCGTCGGGATCCGGATTCAGGCCTTCGGAATCAGGGCGGCCGACGACCGGCCTTCGGCTTTCCACCGCGCGACGTCCTTGAGGGGCGGCAGACCAAACTGACGCGCGTATTCGCGGCTGAACTGGTTGGGGCTTTCGTAACCCACGCCAAACGCGACGGCCGTGGCGTTGCCCTCCCCTGCGATGAGCTGGGCGCGGGCATGCAGCAGTCGCAACTGCTTTTGGTACTGCAACGGGCTGAGCGCGGTCACGGCCTTGAACTGGCGGTGAAAGGCCGAAACACTCAGCGCCGCCATCTCCGCGAGCTGTTCGACCCGCAGAGGCTTGGAGAAGTTTTCCCGAATCCAGCGGATCGCCACGCTGACGCGCGACAGCGTCGTATCGGGCGCGGCGACATCCCGAAGCATCCCGCCCAGCGGTCCTTGCAGTACACGGAACAGAATCTCGCGCTCGTAGGCTGGCGCCAGAGCCTCTATTTCGTCGGCGCGGTCCATAAGCCGCAGCATCCGCGCCCAGGCGTCGAGTAACTCGGCGGTGACGGGCGCCACCGAAAACCCGCCGCCCCGCGCCTGGCCACGGACGGGCCCAGGCAGGTCCGCGAGCAGCCTGGCCAACAGGGTCGGATCAAGCGTCAAGGCGACGGCCAGATAGGGCGCTCCATCCGCGGCGGGATGGACAGACCCGACCGCAGGCAGGTCCACCGACATCACGAAGTAGGTCGCCGGATCGTAGCGAAAGCTGCGGCTTCCAACGGTCATCGTCTTCGAGCCGGTCAGGATGAGATTGATCATCGGCTCGTACACCGCCGACAGCCGGTGTTCGGGGATTTCGCCCTGGACCATGAAGACACGCGGAATTCCGGTCTCGGTCGGCCGGTTTTCGGCCCGAGAGGCCAAGGCCCGAAGTTCCCGCAACTGCGCGTCCATGGGGCCTTCTCCCATGTCGGCCTCAAGTCCTCAATGGCCGAGCAGGATTAGGCAAGTTCCAAGCAGGAACGTGAGCGCGCCGGCAGCCTCGTCCGCCTAGCTTGGCCATCCACGAAGAAGAGGAAAAGGCATGCGGATCGTCATCATCACGGGCGGCAGCCGAGGTCTGGGCGCCAGCAGCGCGATCCAGTGCGCCAAGCGCGGCATGGGCGTCATCGTGACGTACAAGAGCAATCCGGGAGCGGCCGCCGGCGTCGTGTCCGAGATCGCGGCGCTGGGCGGCAAGGCCGTCGCGCTGGCGTTGGATGTCAGCGACATCGCGAGCTTCGCGCGGTTTGGCGTCCAAGTCGCCGAGATGCTGGACAAGACCTGGGGGCGGAGCGACTTCGACGCCCTGGTCAACAATGCCGGCCACGGCCTTTTCGAACCCATCGCCAGCGTCAGCGAGGCGCAGTTCGACGACCTGCTCGCGGTCCACCTGAAGGGGCCCTTCTTTCTGACGCAGACCCTGCTTCCGCTGATGGCCGACGGCGGCGCGATCGTGAACATCACCAGCGCGACCACGCGCGTCGCGACCGCCGGCGTGGCGCCCTATGCGGCGTTCAAGGGCGGCCTCGAGGTGCTGACCCGTTACATGGCCAAGGAATTTGGCGATCGCCGCATCAGCGCCAACGCCGTCTCGCCCGGCGCCATCCGAACCGATCTGGGCGGCGGCATCGACTCCGGCTTCGAGGCGATCCTCGCTGGCCAGACCGCGCTCGGACGCATTGGGGAGCCGGATGATGTCGGGCGGGTCGTTGCCGCTCTGCTGAGCGAAGAGGGCCGTTGGATCAACGCCCAGTCCATCGAAGTGGCCGGGGGCTACGTGGTTTAGCGACAGGCTTGTGTTGGGGGAGCGCCTGATCGGGTCCGCGATCATCCAAGGCGGCGAGGCGTCTCCAAGATCGGCGGGAGCATGACCGCCATTGTCGCGGCGTTGGCGTCACGAAGGGCGGATCGATCTTCCCGCCAACGCCATCTCCGCGCGTCCGCACGCTGCCCCCTCCAAGAAAGGCCAGTCATGTCCCTGATCCTCTACAGCTTCCCTCTTTCCGGTCATGCTCACCGCGCCCGGCTCCTTCTTTCCCTGCTGGGCCTCGACGCCGAAATCGTCGACGTCAAGCTCGGTCAAGGCGAACACAAGTCGCCGGCGTTCCTGGCGATGAACAGCCTGGGTCAGGTGCCCGTGCTGAAGGATGGGACGACGGTGGTCGCCGACTCCAACGCCATCCTTGTCTATCTCGCCAAGAAGGCCGGGCGGTCGGACTGGCTTCCGGAAACGCCCGCCGAGGCGGCGCGGGTCCAGCGCTGGCTTTCGATCGCGGCCGGCGAACTCGCCGCTGGACCGGCGTCCGCGCGGCTGATCACGCTCTTCGGAGCCAAGCTCGACCCGGAAACGACCATCGCCAAGGCCCACGCGATCCTCAAGGTCATGGACGCCGAGCTGGCGAAGTCCGCCTATCTCGCCGGTTCCGCGCCGACGATCGCCGATGTGGCCGCCTATTCCTATGTCGCTCACGCCCCGGAAGGGAACGTGCCGCTGACCGACTATCCCGCTGTCCTTGACTGGATCGCGCGCATCGAGGCGTTGCCTGGCTTTGTCCCGATGCCGGCCTCGGCCGTGGGGCTGCGGGCGTGACCTCCAAGGCGCCCTCCTCTTCCGAGGCGGCGCCGCAGGGCCAGACGCGCGCCGAGCTTCCCGCGGCGCGCAAGTCTGGTCAGAGCCCAGGCGAGGATGTCTCCTCCGCCGAGGAGAACCATCTCCTGATCGAAGCCGCCCGCGGCGCAAATCTTCATCTCGCGGTCTGCTGGCTCGCCTGAGCCGCACCCGCTTCACCGAGGTCGGACATGTCCAACCCTCTTCCCAATTGGCCTCACGAAGGCTCGCCGTTCCACCCGGGCGAGCAATCGGTCCAAGACCGCCTTGGCGTGCGCGAGCGCATCGAGGCGCTGGGCCGCAGGGTCATCCGGGGCGAGATGCCAGAGCAACACCGGCTGTTCTTCGCTCAGCTCCCTTTCCTGGTGCTGGGCGTCCGGGGCCTGGACGGTTGGCCGTGCGCGACCTTGGTGGCCGGAGCGCCGGGCTTTGCCCAGGCGACATCGGCGACGGGACTCGAGGTCGAGGCCCTGCCTCATCCCGACGATCCGGCCGCGCCCGGCGTTGCGCTGGGGGCGGCCGTCGGACTGCTGGGCATCGAGCTTCCGACGCGGCGGCGCAATCGCCTGAACGGCAGGGTGGATGCGGTGACGCCCACCGGTTTTCGGATCGTCGTCGATCAGAGTTTCGGCAACTGCCCGCAGTACATTCAGGTCCGGAACTTCAAGGCCGCGCCGCCCCGGGACGCGGCGATCCACGGCCCCGTCGCGCGCCTTCCGGGTCTGGACGACGCCGCGCGAGACCTGATCTCGAGGGCTGACACCTTCTTCATCGCTTCAGCGCCGCCTTCGCAAGCGTCGGACGATCCGACGGGCGGGGTCGATGTCTCACACCGCGGGGGCAAGCCCGGCTTTGTGAGGATCGAGGGCGACGTGCTGACGGCGCCGGACTTCGTCGGCAACTTCCTCTTCAACACGCTGGGCAATCTCACCCTGGATCCCAGGGCGGGCCTGGTGTTCCCCGACTTCGAAACCGGAGACCTGCTGCATCTGTCGGTGACGGCGCAGATCATCTGGGATGGCCCCGAGGTCGAAGCCTATGCCGGCGCCGAGCGCCTGCTTCGCATGACCGTAACCAGCATGACTCGCGTCCCGGCCAGCCTTCCGCTGCGCATGGTTGGCCGTCCGGGCTTCTCCCCCTTCCTGGAGGAGACCGGCCCCTGGACGGCGACGAACTCCAGCGACTGGCGCGCACGCGAGTACAAAGCCTTGCGGATCACGCGCGTCCTCGAAGAAACCCCGTCGGTGCGTTCATTGTGGCTGGAGCGCGCGGACGGCGGCGTGCTGGCGCCGTTCCACGCCGGTCAGTTCCTCACGGTCAGATTGCCGATTGGCCCAAAGGGCGTTGTGCGCGCCTATACGCTGTCGGACGCTCCCGACGGACGGGCCTATCGGCTCAGCGTCAAGCGCCAGGGCCGCGCCTCGGCGTGGCTGCACGCCGCCCGAGTCGGAGACATCATCGAGGCGCTGCCGCCCAACGGGCGGTTTGGGCTCGATCCGCAGTCGTCGCGTCCGATCATCATGGTCTCGGCCGGCATCGGCGTCACGCCGATGATTTCGATGCTGAACAGCCTTCTGGCCGATGACGCGAACAGCCAGAGACCGATCTGGTTTTTCCATGGATCGCGCAGCCGCCTCGAACACGCCTTCGCCAAGCCTCTGGCGGCCCTCGCGGCGCGTCACGCGAATATCCGTCTGGTTAGCGCCTATAGCGCTCCGGTGGACGGCGACCTGGCGGATGGCGCGCTGGCCGGCCGGATCGATGCGGATCTCGTCCGCCGCCTGCTGCCGTCCGGCGACTATGACGTCTATCTCTGCGGCCCGCCGGCCTTCATGGAGAGCCTGTCCGAGGGTCTTGTGGCTTGGGGGATCGCGCCCGAGCGCATCAAGGGAGAGGCCTTCGGTCCGGCGGCTCGCGGCGCCATCGGCGCGGCGCGGACATTGCCCGAGAGATTGGTGACCTTCGCCGCCGTGGGCAAGACAACGACCTGGCGCCCCGAAAGCGGCAGCCTGCTCGACCTGGCCGAACAATCGGGCCTGCAACCCGCCTACAGCTGCCGCGCCGGCGTGTGCGGCGAGTGTCGCACGTCGCTGCTCACCGGCGAGGTCGCCTATGACAGCCCTCCCATCGCCGAGGCCTCGCCCGGAGAGGTGTTGCTGTGCTGCGCCAGACCCGCGACCGACGTGGCGCTGGACCTCTAGACCCGCTCGGAGCCATCCAATGTCCCAACTCGCCCCTTCGCCGGCGATCGAGATCACGCGCTTTCGCCTCGCGGCGGGCCTGACGATAGCCGACTTCGTCGCCGCGAATGCCGATGTCGACGCCTGGTTGACGCGCCAACCCGGCTTTCTCTCTCGCCACATTGCGCAGGAGCCGGACGGCCAGGTCATCGACATGTTGCTCTGGGCGAGCGCGTCCCAGGGCGAGGCCGCCGCTGAGCGCCTGATGCGCGAGCTCGCCGCCTCTCCGGTGCATGGCGCGATCGACCAGCGCACGGTGTCCTGGACGATCGCCCCGGTGTTCCACGAGCTGCGCGCGGCCCTTCAACAAGGACGCGCGGCCACTTCAAGCCGGCAAGGTCGCCTTACCGCAAGGTCTTCTTCTCGCGACGCCCTCCCCCGCGCCGCGCAGCAAGAGGATGAGAGATGATCAGCTCACGAACTATATCGCGCCGCAGCGCCCTGGCGGCCTGCGTGATCTCGGCGCTGCTGAGCCTGCAGGCCCGACCGGTCGCGGCGCAGACCCCCTACGCCAATATCAACAAGGCGGCCGCCCAGGATCCGATCAAG
>JAYRLX010000440.1:0-3045 GCA_041905125.1 Caulobacter sp.
GCCAGGGTCGCCTCGGCCATGCCGTAGCTGGCCACGAACGCCTTGTCCGAGAAGCCGGCGGGGCCGAACGCCTCGACGAACGCCTTCAGCGGCGGCATGCGGATCATGTCGCCGCCCAGGCCGGCCTGACGCCAGTGGCTGAGATCATAGGCCTCAAGCGACTGGCCCTGGACGCGGCGCGCGCAGAGCTCGTAGCCGAAGGTGGGGCTGTAGGCGGTGGTGGCCTTGTTGCGCGAGATCAGGTCGATCCACAGCAGCGGCCGGCGGACGAAGGCGCCGGTCGGCAGCAGGTCGACCGACATCTGGCAGGACAGCGGGGCCAGCAGGAAGCCGATCAGGCCCATGTCGTGATAGAGCGGCAGCCACGAGATGGCGCGGTCGCTGGGCACCACCTGCAGGCCGTCGCGCGTGATCGCCACGCAATTGGCCATCAGCGCCTTGTGCAGGACGAGGACGCCGGTGGGCGTGCGGGTGCTGCCCGACGAGAATTGCAGGTAGCAGGGATCTTCTGGCGTGATGGTCGGCAGTTCCGCGCCGCCGTCTTCCGGCAGGTCGGCCAGGACGCCCGCGAAGTCGAGGCCCGCGCGCTGGCTGATTTCCGCGACCCAGTCCTTCAGGCCGACGGGGCCCAGCAGGATCTTGGCCTTGGCCGAGCGGGCCAGGTTGGTGATCTGCTCGATATAGGCCTCGCGGCCGCCCAGCGGGGTCGGCAGGGCCATCGGCGCGGGCAACAGGCCGGCGTATTGGCAGGCGAAGAAGGCGCGGACGAAGTCGCCGTCCGTCTCGGCCAGCAGGGCGACGCTGTCGCCGACCTTGGCGCCGGTCGCCAGCAGGCGGCGGGCCAGGACCTGAGCGTCCTCGCGCAGCTTGGCGTAGGGCAGGGCTTCGACCAGTTCGCCGCGCAGCGAATAGAGGTTGATCCCGGTCTCGCCGGTGGCGGCGAAATCCAGGGCCTGGGTCAGGGTCGGGAAGTCGGCGAACCGGACGGTGCGGTCAGACGCCGTGGGCGTGATCATACTTGGGGCCTTCATCGTCTTTCGTCGTGCGCGCGGAGTCGTCCTCCGCCGCGAGTCGGGCGAGCCTGCGGCGCGCCATCAAATACATCCCGATCGCCATCGCCAAGGCGGATGCGACCAAAGCCGCGCCCGCGCCGGTCAGGCCGAAACGCTCAATAAGCGGAACAAGCGCCGCGAAATAGCAGATCACAACGATTAGCCGAACCATCAAGGCCGCGCCGGCGGCGCGCATCGAGACCAGCATCGGCTCCAGCGGCAGGGTCATGACCCCGATCGCGGCGGCGGCGACCTGCCAGTTCATGACGCCGGCGGCCGCGCCATAGGCCTCGCCCATCACGGTTTCGAGGATCCAGCGGCCCGCGAGCAGGCTCACCGCCAGCAGGACGCCCGCGGCCGCCCCGCCGATCAGGGCGATCTGGATCGCCAGCTTGGTCATGGCCTGCTGGCCGCCCGAGGCGCGCATCTTGGCCAATTCCGGATAGAGCGCCGGCACCATCAGCCGGGCGGGCTTGGCCATGCCGTCGGCCACCTGCTTGCCGATCCGCCAGAACGCCGCCTGGGTGGGCCCCAGCAGCGCGCCGACGGCCATGGTCAGCACATGGGTGAAGCCGACCTCCAGCGTGCCGGAGCGCCAGACGCCGGGCAGACCTTGGCTGGTCGGGCCGAAAAGCGAGAAGCCTTCGAGCAGGCCGCGCTTCTTGAGGTCCCAGATCGCGATGCCGGCGATGTAGAAGAAAGACGCGAAGGTGCCCGCGGCCCAGGCCAGCAGGAAGTACTGGATCGGCGCATGGGTGACGGCGCAGATCGCGCAGCCGATCATCCGTACGAACGAGCTGACCGCCTGTTCCGCCGCCAGGAAGCGGAAGCGGTCGAACAGGCGCAGCAGGCCCACCCCCGTCGCCGAGGTCATCACGCCGATCGAGAGAGCGTAGAGCGCGCCATAGCCGCTCATGCCGTCGGGCCAGCGCAGCTCCTTCCAGAACAGCCAGGCGCCCAGCACGCCCAGACTGACGCCGATGATGCTGCTGATCAGGTCCAGCATCAGCGACAGGCGCAGCACCTGCTGGAACTTGGTGCGCTCCTTCTTGAGCAGCGGATCGGTTCCGTAGGTCAGAACCGTCTGCCAGGACTCGAAGTGCGCCACCTCGCCCAGGAACTGGGCGAAGGCGTTGATGATCACCAGGACGCCCATGGTCTCCTTGCCGAGACTGCGGGCGGTGAGGGCGATGTAGGCGAGGCCCACAACGGCGTTGACGACCCGGCCGCTGAGCAGATGCCCGGCATTGGCCAGGACGCGCTTGATCGGCGGCGTTGGGTGTTCGGCGGCCGCGGTCACGCGCGGGCCTCCAGCCGCTGCGCAATCGCCCGCGCAGCCCGCGTGGAGGACGGCTCGTTGGTGATGTCGAAGGTCTCGGCGATGCCCTGAGCCTGGACCGCGTGGAAGCGGTCATGGCTTGCGAAGGCGCGATCGACGTCGTCGCCCAGCGTGTCCACGCCGTCCAGCACTGGCCCGAACAGCCAGTGGTGAAAGCTGGGGTCGCCGCGCCAGTCTGCGCCGCTGGCGTTGAGGAACAGGCAGGGCTTGGGCGTGCGCAGGAACTCGTAGATCTGGCTGGAAACGTCGCCCAGATAGAGGTCGGCCGCGCGGGTGTAGGTCATGTCCGCCGCCGCGGGGCCGCCGAGATCGACATGGATGCGGGGGTGTTCGGCGAAGCGCTTGAAGGCGGCGCGCTCTTCGATGGAGGACGTCTCGAACAGGCGAATATGCGGCGCGAAGATCAGGTTGTGGCGATCACCGGCGGCGAAGGCCTCCAGTACGCGCCAGCCCCATTTCGGCCAGGAGCTGAGCTCTGGATGGAAGTGCGGATTGTACAGCACCACGGGGCCAGGACTTTCGAACCGCGGCGCGGGGCGCTGGGGCAGGGCGTCGACCAGATCGAACTTGGGATAGCCGACCATGGCGCAGTTCTCGGGCTTGACCCAGCCCTCGTCGACCATCCGGTCGCGCTGCTTGGGACCGGCGGCCATG
>JAYRLX010000441.1:0-1410 GCA_041905125.1 Caulobacter sp.
CTTCGGTCGCGGGCGGATAGGCCGCCTCCACCACGACCGGCCATCCGCGTCGCTTCAGGTGGCGCGCCGCGACATAGCCATCGCCGCCGTTGTCGCCTGGTCCGCACCAGACAACGACCGGACGCCGCGCATACCGATCCCGGATCGCCGTTGCGACCGCTTCGCCAGCTCGCTCCATCAACACCTGGGTCGGCGCGCCGCTCGCCGCAGCCGCGCGGTCGGCCGCGGCCATCTGGGCGACGGTCAGGATCTCTCGCGCCACGGCGACTCCTTCAAAGCACTTGGCTCTGAGCTTCGCGCCCTTTCTCGGCCAGGATCAAGCGGCCGCCGTCGACGCGAAAAACGGATCGCGAGCAATGGTCGGGGCGAAAGGCCACGACGCGCGGGTCTCCCGTCGCGGTCGCCACCGCGGCGTTCAAGGCGACGAAATGGCTGAACACCGCTTTTCCCTGATGATCCATCAGAGCGCTCCCCACGCCTTGCGCCCAGGCCGCATAGTCCAGATCGCCGACGATCTCGGCCCAAAGCCCCCCGAAAGCCTGTCTAAGCCAATCGGGCCGTTCGTCGGCGGACAAGGCGGCGGGCGTTGGGATTTCACCCACGCGAGGATCGATCTCGACCTCCACGCCCAAGGCCTCGGCCAGCGGCGCGGCGGTTTCGCGGCAGCGCCTCAACGGTGAGGACACCACGCGATCGGGCCTGGCGCTCGCAGGCAGGGCCATGATCTCGCGGGCGACCGCCCTCGCCTGCTCAAGGCCCGCGGCGTCGAGGCCCGGATCGTCATCGGATCCGCCCCAGGTCGAGGCGGGCTTGCCATGACGGATGACGTGAATGAGGCCCATGCGCTCAGTCCGGCGTGAAGAGATTGCGGACGCCGTCCGGATGCGGCCCGACCCCGCCGGTCCGGCCGACGCCTTCCCGCGCCTCCAAGTCCTTCAGCACGGCGGGATCATCCGGCGTCTGGGCGACGAAGCGCCGATCCTGGGCGTCCCGGCCAATCACGATGCCCATGCGAACGCCCTCGCGCCCATGGACGACCGTGTAGGTTTCGATCCGAGCCCGCCCCTCGGGTTTCTCCACGATCTCGGGATGGGGCAAGGCGTCGATCTGCGCCTGGATCACGGAGGGTGACTGCCGCTCCCAGCGACCTTCGACGGGCTTCGTCGAATAGATCCCGACGGACTGCTTGGTCAGGAACCAGCCATTGGCGGTCGACAAGCCATAAGCGCCGGGCCGCTCGCGCAGCCGAGTCACCATCTCGGCGATCGCGTGGAGGGCGTAGTTGTTTCCTGGCCCGCCGAAATACGGCAGGCCGCCGGTCACGGTCAGCCCGCGGGGGTCGTCCAGCGCCAGGCCCAGTTCCTCGGCGCCGATCCTGACTGCCGAAGGGAAGCAGGAATAGAGGTCGAT
>JAYRLX010000441.1:1420-3044 GCA_041905125.1 Caulobacter sp.
GCCGTGATCCCCGCCATATCGAAGGCGCGCTCGCCGGTCAGGCGCATGGCGGGGCTGGAGTGGTAGTTCTGCCGCTCCAGGGGATACCAAAGGTCGGACGCATCGGCGCAGCCATGCAGGAAGACCCATTTATCCTGAGGGACGCCCAGCTCCCGCGCCTTGCGGACGCTGGCGATCAGAACCGCGGCCGACTGATCGACCTCCATGATCGCGTTGAGGTACTTCGGATAGGGAAACCCGATCATGCGGTTGCGGTCCGTGACCGTGACCAGCTCCTCGGCCGAACGCTCGACTGGGAACCAAGCATAAGGATTGGCGGCCGCCACCTTGGTGAAGGGCGCGAAGAGCGCGCCCAAGGCCTTCTGGTGATCTTCGATCGACCGGCCGTCCCTCGCCCGCAGTGCATTCTCGAACAGCGGATAGGTATTGACCGGATAACCCAGCCCATGCGCCGCCTCCTGCGGCGTCACGCCCGGGCGAGGATCGCCGATCCGCCGCGGCTTGCTGTCGATGTCGTCAGCCCAGCCGTCAAAGCCAAGGCCGCCCTTCATCCGCTTCATCAGCGAACCCAGAAACTCCGCCCCGCTGACGAGCGCCAATTCCGTGTCGCCCTGGGCGATCCGTTCGCAGACGACATTGACCGCCTGCTGAGGGCTGTTCCCCCCCGTCTCGGTATAGACGCTCCACGCTGGCGAGGCGGAAACGGCGCGGGCGAGCGAGGCCGGCGGATCACTCAACCTAGGCAGCGGAAGCTTAGACAACCCTCCCGGGGCGTCGATGCTGAACGCCACGACCGCCAAAGCGTCGAGATCGGCAAGAACAGACCCCTTCAGCCCAGCATCAAGCGCGGCGCGTTCCGCCGCAACTTTCAGCAGTTCCAAAGGAGACGGCGAATTTCCCGGATCTCCTCGATACGTGAATTGGCCTGCGCCGATCAAAACCGGCGTGTCATCGCGCATCTCCACCCCCGTTCAAACGCTCGTTGGAGGCGATCCTAGGGGCGAAACCGAGCGCCGCAAGGCTATTTGGGCGACATTCCGTCAATGCACCAAAAAGCGGCGCCTTTAGCGTAATTTTTGAACAGCTGCCTGGAAGTCAACCGATCGGTCAGGTTTGTGGCGGCCGCTCGCTTGCAGGCAAGGGGGCGCCGTGATGGTTGCGCGCTCAGAGAAGGCGGTTTGCCGCCACGGGCCCGAAAGTGGAACCGATGAAGAAGATCGAAGCCATCATCAAGCCGTTCAAGCTGGATGAGGTGAAGGAGGCCCTGCAGGACATGGGCGTCCAGGGCATGACCGTGCTCGAAGCCAAGGGCTATGGCCGTCAGAAAGGCCATACCGAGCTTTATCGCGGCGCCGAGTACGTCGTGGACTTCCTCCCCAAGATCAAGGTGGAGGTCGTTGTCGAGGACAGCCAGCTCGATCCCGCGCTGGAGGCTATCACCCGCGCCGCCCGCACCGGCCGCATCGGCGACGGCAAGATTTTCGTCTCGGAGATCGCGGAAGTGATCCGCATCCGAACCGGAGAGAACGGTCCGGCCGCCGTCTAGGCTCGACCGTCAACACTTACGAGAGTTCTACAAAGGGGATACGGAATGACCACCGCCAAGGATATCCTGAACCTGATC
>JAYRLX010000034.1:0-17188 GCA_041905125.1 Caulobacter sp.
AGGAGCCAGCCGAAGCCGAGACCCACCAAAACGCCCCCGATCAGGTCCGCCAGCAGACGGTAACCGTCCTGCTGGGCCTTTTCGGACGCGGCTTTCACCGGCTTTTCCGCCGCTCTCCGCGCCTCAAATGCGGCGAGCCGAGCGTCGAGGCTCTGCTGAGCCTTGTCGTTCGGTTCGTCGGCCTTGGGCATGGGAAGCGGCAGGTCCGAAAACGCCGAGGACGCGCCACAACAAGGCGCTTTTCCGGCCGGCTTGATCGGCGCGGAACCTATAGACCTCGCTGCGGTGCGTCAAGGTGACCGCTGCATGAGGCAAGTGGCGGGAATATTTGAGGTTTTCGCCTTCCCTAACGTCGGCGAGGCAAAACTCGCCTCAATCTTCCCGCCTTGGGCCCCGCGCGTCCTCTTATAAACGGGGAACGACTCCCCATCTGTGGGGCGTTCTTTCGCCGCCGCTCCTCATAGGCAGGGAGCCGCGAGCCCGATGACGCATTGCTTTTTTCGTCGATCTGGGCTTTAGAGCCGCCGCCTCCAAACAATACGAAGATTCATGTCGCACCTGAAGAACACCGGATTCGCCGATCGTATTTCCGCGCAGCAAGAAGCCAAGAAGGCTATGCTGGCTAAGTTCAAGGCCAAGCCGACCGTCCAGGACCCCGATTTCGACAAGCGCGAGGAACTGCGCGCCGCCGAACTCGAAGCCGTCCGCGCCGCCCGCGCCGAAGCCAAGGAAAAGGCCCGTCTCGAAGCCCTGGCCCGCCAGGAAGAGCTGATGGCCGCCAAGCGCGCCGAGCGCAAGGAACGCAAGGCTCTGGAAGCCGCCGAGCAACGCGTCCGCAAGGAAGAGAAGGCCAAGGAGCGCGACGAACTGCGCGCCCTGGGCAAGACGACCAACAGCAAGGCTGACCGCGCCCACCAGTGGGCAAGCCTCTGGGGCAACTGATCTAGGGGCCTTCCGGGCCCCTTTTTCTTTGCCTGAAGCGTCGAACGGGACCATGAGCCGCTCATGGTTTCCCTAGACGTCATCGCCAGCCTGTTCGTGGTCGCCGCCCTGGCTGGGGCGCTCGACGCCATCGCTGGCGGCGGCGGACTTGTGACTCTGCCGGCCCTGCTGCTGGCGGGTCTCTCGCCGGTCCAGGCCCTGGGCACCAACAAGCTGCAAGGCGCGGTCAGCGCCATCTCCTCGACCAGCGCCTTCGCACGGCGCGGCCTGATCGACTGGAAGACCGCCTGGCCGGTCGCCTTGGCCGCCGCGATCGCCGGCCTTTGCGGCGCGCTTTGCGCCAGCCTGCTGTCGCCGCAGCTGTTGCGGGCGATCGTGCCGGTGCTGCTGATCGCCATCGCCCTCTATTTCGGCTTCTCGCGCGCCCTGAAGAGCGAGGACGTCGCCCCGCGCATGGCGCTCATTCCGTTCGCCTGTTTCGTCACGCCGCTGGTCGGCTTCTATGACGGGATCTTCGGGCCGGGTGCGGGCGCGTTCTACATGGTCGCGATCGTCACCCTGCTGGGCTACGGCGTGCTGAAGGCCACCGCCCACACCAAGCTGGCCAACGCCGCCAGCAACCTCGGCAGCCTGACCCTGTTCGCGCTGAAGGGCGTGGTCGTGTGGCCGGTGGGCCTGGCCATGGCGGTCGGCGCCTTCATCGGCGCGCAGGTCGGGTCGAGGCTCGCCATGCGCTTTGGGCCCAAGCTGATCCGGCCGCTGCTGGTGGTGATCTCGTGCGCCATGGCGGTGAAGCTGCTGGCCGACCCGGCCAATCCGCTGCGGATGGCGATCGGCCACCTGATCCACGGCTAGCGCCACATCGCAAACCCACCTTTCTCGTGTCATCCCGGCCGCAGCGCAGCGGAGAGCCGGGACCCAGGGGCGGCTCGCGTGGCGTTCTTGCAACCCCTGGGTCCCGGATAGCCTCTCCGAGGCTTCCGGGATGACACCGGGATTGGAGCTTTAGTTCATCTGAACAAGGACTGCCCGCCCGCCCCCTAAGCCGCCACCAGCTTCTCAGCCGTGCTCAGGTCCACGCTGACCAGCTGGCTCACGCCGCGCTCGGCCATGGTGACGCCGAACAGGCGGTCCATCCGGCTCATGGTCACCGGGTTGTGGGTGATCGCGATGAAGCGCGTCTGGGTGCGGCGGCGCATCTCGTCGAGCATGTTGCAGTAGCGGTCGACATTGGCGTCGTCCAACGGCGCGTCCACTTCGTCCAGCACGCAGATCGGCGCCGGGTTGGCCAGGAAGACGCCGAAGATCAGGGCGCTGGCGGTCAGGGCCTGCTCGCCGCCGCTCATCAGGCTCATGCTGGCCAGGCGCTTGCCGGGCGGGCAGGCGTAGATCTCGAGGCCCGCCTCCAGCGGATCGTCGCTCTCGATCAGCTTCAGCTCGGCCTGGCCGCCGCCGAACAGGGCTTGGAAGAGGGTCTGGAAGTTGGCGTTGATCACGTCGAAGGCGGCCAAAAGGCGCTCTCGCCCTTCGGCGTTCAGCTCCTCGATGCCGGCGCGCAGCTTGGTCACCGCGCCCGACAGGTCGGCGCGCTCGGTCCGCATGATCTCGAGGCGGCCGGCATATTCCTGGGCCTCTTCCTCGGCGCGCAGGTTCACCGGGCCGATGGCGTCGCGCTCGCGCTCCAGGGCGAAGAGGTGGGCTTCCACGCCGGCGGCGTCCTTGGGCACGGCCACGGCCTCGCCGGCGACGTGCCGGCCCAGCTCCTCGGGCTCCATGCGAGCCTGCTCGCGGATGGCGGTGGCGACCTCGGCGTAGCGCTGGCGGGCGCCGTCCAGGTGGGCGACCAGGGCCGCGCGCTTCTCACGCGCCTCGCCGGCGGCCTGCTCGGCGGCCCGGGCGGCGCGGTCGGCGTTGATCCGGTTGGTCTCGGCCGTCTCCAGCGCGTCGCTGGCCTTGGCCCGGCGAGCCTCGGCGGCGGCGAATTCGTCGAGCAGGACGACCAGCTTTTCCCGCAGGACAGCCGGCGCCTCGCGAGCGGCCTCAAGGGCCGCCGCGGCTTTCACGCGGTCGCTTTCCAGAGATTCCGCGCGCTTGGCGGCGGCCTCCGCGCGCTTGGCCCAGTCGACGCGGTCCCGCTCCAGGCTCTCCAGGCGGCGCTGTCGGCCGGCGCGTTCGCGGGTCTCGAGGTCAAGGGCGGTGCGGGCGGCGCTGGCGGCCTCGCGCGCCTTGGCGGCCTCCTGGCGCGCCTCCGCGAGCTGGGGTTGCAGGTCGCCCGAGGTCTGGGCGGCGGCGTGGGCGTCACGGGCTTCGGCGAGGGCCGCGTCGGCCTCGGCTTTCTCGGCCTCGAAGCGGGCGATGGTGTCGTCCAGCGACTGGGCGCGGGCGGCGCGCAGCGCCTGCTCCCGCTCGAACTTCGCGACCTGCTCGCGCGCCTGGGTCAGCAGGCGCTCGGCGTCCGGCGGCCCGCGTCGCTTGTCGCGGAGCAGATCCTCGACCGCGCGCATCCGGTCGGCGGCGGTCTTCAGCGCGGCGGCCGTGGCCTCGGCGCGCGGGGCCAGCACGTCGATCTCGGCCTCGACCTCGGCCAGGCGGGTGCGCTGCTCCAGGCGGATGGCGGCGGGCTTGGGCGCATCGGCGCGCGCGACAAAGCCGTCCCACCGCCACAGGTCGCCCTCGATGGAGACCAGGCGCATGCCGGGCTTCAGGCCCTTCTGCAGCCGGTCGCCGTCGGCGCGGGCGACCACGGCCACGTGTGACAGGCGAGCGACCAGTTCGGGCGGCGCCTTGACCAGCGGGACCAGCGGCTGGGCCCCTTCGGGCCACACCGGCGCCGTGACCTGCGCGCCGCCCCAGTAGGACGGCGCCTTGGAGTCGAGCGCGGCGTCGAGATCATCGCCCAGGGCGGCGGCCAGGGCCGCGCCATAACCCTTGTCCGGCGAGACGCTGTCCAGGGCCGGCGCATGGCCGCTCTTGGCGCGCGGGGCGGTCAGCTGGGCCAGGCCCCGGGCCTCGGTGCGCAGGCGGCCGAGCTGGTCTTCGACGCCGCGGGCCAGCTGGCGGGCCTGGGCCTCCTGCTCGGCGGCTTTCACGCGTTCGGCCTCGGCGTCTTCCAGCGCCGCGCGGGCGGCGGCGAGGGCGGCCTCTGCGTTGGCGAAGCGCTGGCGGGCGTCGGCGGCGGCCGGATCGACCTCGGGACCGATCGCGGCCCGCTCGGCCTTGGCCTGGTCGAGGGCGCGGTTGGTGCGGCTGGACCGGGCGTCGGCTTCGGAGAGGCGCGCGGCGGCGGCGCGGAATTGCGCCTCCTCGGCGGCGACCCGGGCGGCGAGCTGCTCGACCTTCGTCTCCGCGGCGGCGCGGGCGGCCTCGGCGGCCTTGGCGGCGGCTTCCAGCTCGGGACCGCGCTCGGGGGCGGCGGCGACCAAGGCGCGGACTTCCTCCAGCTCGGCGTCGATGCGGGCGAGGGCGGCGGCCGCGTCCTCCTTGGCCTGCTGTTCGCGGGCGCGATCGGCTTCGATGCGGGCGAGGTCGTTCTTCAGGCGCTCGAATTCGGCGGCGGCCGCCTCGGCCTCGCGCTCGGCGCGGTCCTTCTGGATGGCCAGCTGGCCGAGGATCGCCTGGGCGATCGTCGCCTCTTCCCGCAGCGGCGGCATGGCCGCCTCGGCGTCGGTGATAGCGACCTGGGCGGCGGCGCTGGCGCGGGCGGTTTCCTCGACGAGCCGCGCGGCCTCGGTCGCCTCGCGCTGGGTGCGCTCCAGCGTGTCGCGAGCCTCGGTCCAGCGGGTGTAGAGCACCGCGCCCTGCACGGCGCGGATCTCGGCCGACAGGCGCTTGTACTTCTCGGCCTGGCGGGCTTCGCGTTTGAGGCGGTTCAGCGCCGTCTCCAGCTCGCGGGCCACGTCGTCCAGGCGCGCGAGGTTGGCCTCGGCGGCGCGCAGGCGCAGCTCGGCCTCGTGGCGGCGGGTGTGCAGGCCGGAGACGCCGGCGGCTTCTTCGAGGATGCGGCGGCGGTTCTGCGGCTTGGCGCCGATCAGCTCGCTGATCTGGCCCTGGCGGACGAGGGCCGGCGAATTGGCGCCGGTCGAGGCGTCGGCGAACAGCAGCTGGACGTCGCGGGCCCGCACCTCGCGGCCGTTGATCTTGTAGGTCGAGCCCGAGCCGCGATCGATGCGGCGCACGACTTCCAGCACCGGGTCGTCGTTGAACTGGGCCGGGGCGGTGCGGTCGGCGTTGTCGATGGTCAGGGCGACGTCGGCGTGGTTGCGCGGGGGACGCGCGCCGCTGCCGGCGAAGATCACGTCGTCCATGCCGCCGGCGCGCATCGCCTTGGCCGAGTTGGCGCCCATCACCCAGCGCAGGGCTTCCAGCAGGTTCGACTTGCCGCAGCCGTTCGGGCCGACGATGCCGGTCAGGCCCGGCTCGATCCGGAACTCTGTCGGCTCGACGAAGGACTTGAAGCCCGAGAGGCGGAGGCGCTGGAACTGCACGAGGCGGTCCCTTTCGTCCTCAGCCCTTCGCCGCGACGGCGAAGGCGCGCGACAGGGCGGCGAAGTCCGTCCCGTCGACCTGGGCGCCGGCCACGAAGAAGGTCGGCGTCCCCTCGATCCCGTCTGTCTGGGCGCGGGCGAAGCGGGCGTTGACCGCCTCCAGAGGCTTCGGGTCGCGCAGAGCCTCGGCGAACTGTTGCGCGGTCAGGCCATATTGCTTGCCGATCGCCTCCAGCCCTTCCCAGAGCTTCTCGCTCTCATAGATCGAGGCCTGCTTCTCGAAGATGGTGGTCAGGACCTCGAAGTACTTGCCGGGAATCCGGCGCGCCAGGATGAAGCCGGCGGCGGCGAATTCGGGCGGCGGGGTCAGGAACTCGCGGAAGACCAGGCGCACCGCGCCGGTGTCGATGAAGCCCTTGCGGACCTGGGGCAGGACGTCGGCCCACCAGTGGGCGCAGTGCGGGCAGCTGGCCGAGGCGTAGACCACGAACTGGACCGGCGCCTTGGGCGAGCCCATCACCATCTCACCCGGAACCGGCGGCAAGGACGCGGCGCGCGCGACCGCCGGCGCCGCCCCAAGCGCAAGGCCGGGGATGGCCAGGCCAGAAACGATCAGGGCGCGCCGGTCCAGGGTCATTACTTCGAGGCCGCCGCGATGGCCGCGTCCAGCTCCGCCAGGGTGCGTTCGCCGCCCTCTTCCGAGCCGACCTTCTTGCCGTTGACGACGAAGGTGGGCGTGCCCTGGATCTTGGCTTCCTTGCCGTACTTCTCGACGCGGGCGTTGAGGTCCTTCAGCGCCTTTTCGTTGGTCACGCAGGCGTTGAACTGTTCTTCGGTCATGCCGGCCGACTGGGCGACGTTCAGCAGGCCCTCGCGGAACTGGCCCGTCTGGAACATCTGCTCCTGAGCGCGATAGACCGAGTCCACGACCTGGAAGTACTTATCCTTGCCGGCGCAGCGGGCCATCAGGAAGGCCGCGGCGGCCACTTCGTTCGGCGGCGTGATGATCTCGCGATAGACGTAGTTGACCTTGCCGGTGTCGATATATTTGGCCTTGAAGGCCGGATAGACGTCCTTGTTCCAGCGAGCGCAGTGGGCGCACGAGGCAGAGGCGTATTCGACGACGACGACCTTGGCGTTCGGATTGCCCTGGGTCATGTCGTCGGCGGCGACGGTCTCGCCCTTGGGGCCGCAGCTGGCGAGGCCGGCGGCGAGCGCGGCGACAAGGGTGACTCGGCTGATCAGCGAACGCATCAAATGGCCCTTCGGCGGTCGATTGGAAACTTAAGCCCGATTCTCGTTTCGAAGGGAAAAGGGCTCAACGCGGACTAGGGCAAGAGCGCGACCAAGGCGTGGTTGTCAATGGTCTCGCCCGGCCTCGGCGGCGGGGCTTCAGCGGTTGGAGGCCAGCACCCCTCGGCCCAGTTTCAGCAGCGCCTGCTTCAGCCCGCCGTCAGGCTGTTCGGCCAGGCTGTCGGCCAGCTCTTTCTCCAGGGCCGCGTCGAGCGGGGGCTTGCGGCGCGGACGTTGCGGCGTCGGCGCGGCGGCCGCCTTGACCGGGCCCTGAACGATGCGCAGGCGGGTGACCACGCCCTTGCCCAGCAGCATGTCCAGCCGGGCGGTGATCTGCGGCGCCTGGTGCTGGATCAGCGAGGCCATCGGACCATCGACCCGCAGCTCCAGCGCGCCGCCTTCGCCGTTGCGGCCCTTGATGATGCGGACCGGCTCGGTGCGCCGCGCCAGGGTGTCGCCGACGATCTCGCGCCAGCGGGTCTGCAGGGCGGCCGGGCCCTGGCCGAAGCGGTTTTCCAGGTCCTTCAGCAGCGGCGCCAGGTTCTTGCCGGCCGGCGGGGGCGGTCGGCGCGGCGGCCGAGTCCGCTTGTCGCGCAGGATGGCGATCGCTTCTTCGGGGCTGGGCAGGGGGCGGCGGGCCATGACGGAAAGCTAGCACGAGGCGCCTCGCTTGCGGTAGGCGAGGGAAGATGAAAGCCAGCGTCTCTCTCGATTGCGCCGCTCTCCGCTCAAGCCTGCTGGCCTGGTACGACCGCCAGGCCCGGACACTGGCCTGGCGGGTCTCGCCCGGTGACCGCCGCGCGGGCGTCCGCTCCGATCCCTACCGGGTCTGGCTGTCGGAGGTGATGCTGCAGCAGACCACCGTGCCGCACGCCACGCCCTATTTCCTGAGCTTCACCCAGCGGTGGCCGACGGTCTCGGATCTGGCGGCGGTCGAGGACGGCGACCTGATGGCCGCCTGGGCGGGCCTCGGCTACTACGCCCGCGCCCGCAACCTGCTGGCCTGCGCCCGCGCCGTCGCCAGCCAGCACGGCGGGGTTTTCCCCGATACGGAGGAGGGCCTGCGCGCTCTGCCGGGCGTCGGGGCCTACACCGCCGCCGCCGTGGCGGCGATCGCCTTCGACCGACCAGCCAACGTGGTCGACGGCAATGTCGAGCGGGTGATGTCGCGCCTGTTCGCGGTCGAGACGCCGCTGCCCGACGCCAAGCCCGGACTGAAGGCGCTGGCGGGCGAGCTGGTCACCGGCGAGCGGCCCGGCGACTGGGCCCAGGCGCTGATGGACCTGGGCGCCACGGTCTGCAAGCCGAAGGCGCCGCTGTGCGATCTCTGTCCCATCTCGGCCTGGTGCGAGGCCTTCAAGGCCGGCGCGCCCGAGACCTATCCCCGCAAGGCTAAGAAGGCCGATCGCCCCCGTCGGCATGGCGTGGCCTATGTCCTGACGCGCGGCGACGCGGTCGCCCTGGTTCGTCGGCCGCCGAAGGGGCTGCTGGGCGGCATGCTGGGGCTGCCAACCTCGGAGTGGCGGGCGGCGCCCTACGACGACGCCGAGGCGCGGGCGGCCGCGCCCGTGGCGGGAGCCTGGCGCGACCTCGGCGCGGTCGAGCACGTCTTCACCCACTTTTCGCTGACGTTGCGGGTGTTCACGGCCGCCAACGCGGGAAATGGGGGGCCGAACGACGGCGACTTCGTCTGGACCCCGCGCGAGGGGCTGGGCGCGCTGCCCAGCGTGTTCCTGAAGGCGGCGCGGGCGGCCGAGCGGCTGCTTTAGTCCTTGAGGCCGTTAATCGCATCCATGAAGTCGTTCCCGAAAATCTTTATCAGGAACGCCGCGACGACGAGCACGATCGAATAGCTCAAGGCCGAGATGACGCCGATCATGACATCTTTCCAGAGTGGCCGACCTTGAAGAAGCGCGTCGCGTTGGATCGACGGCGTCTGATCTTCAAGAACGCTTTGAGCATAGGCCGAAAGAGCGCTTTCAGCGGTTTCGCGAAAGGCCTGTAGAGCAGTCGGCGACCACTGGCGGGAGAAGGCGAGAAGCTCAGACGCAGTAGGCGCTCGCCCGGTTCGCGATTGATGTTCAAGCAGCCATTCTCGCTTGGCTTGCTTGTATAGGCCGTAGGCGATGAACCCTTCGATATCGTCGGGGGCCGTAACCAGGTTGTCGAAGACAGGGTTGTACGGCGTCGGCGCCATTATCGAATTTTATTTCTTCGAAAGCACTGATTTCGCGCTGAAGAGCGCGCGCTCATAGGTCTCTCGATTTAAGCCGGTGACCTTGGTGCCATCGGGCCGGCGTATCTGTTGCAGCACACTACCGCTCTTCGTCTTAGCCGAAGCGACGCTGACGAAAGCTCCGTTTGCTGCGATCCGATGGGTCTTGGCCATGCGGAAAGATTGGCGCCGCTCTAGGCCGGAAACAAGTCCCTGGGACTAAACTGAAGCCCTCATTTCTAGTTGATTGATGAACCTTAGCGGGGAGGCGATCCGCCCAGCGGATCAGCCAGGCGGCCTTCCCGGACCGCCCAACCGTCGAACTACGCCGACGCCCTTCCCCACAAAGCGCTCTAGTTCATCCCCGCTCGGACCTGAGCGCGCAGGACGTCGATGGGCGCCAGGCCCTTGTCGGTCTTGAAGTGCCAGTAGGTCCAGCCGTTGCAGGCCGGCGCCGATTGCACCAGGGCGCCGATCTTGTGGATCGAGCCCGACAGGTCGCCGACCGTGATCGAGCCGTCCGGACGCACCTTGGCCACGCGCTCGCCCTTGGCGCAGTAGAGGGTGTCGCCCGGCGACAGCAGGCCGGCCTCGACGATCGTGCCGAACGGCACGCGCGGCTCGGCGCGCTTGCTGCCCATGACCTCGAGGTCCTCGGGCGCGATCGGCGTGACCTTGGAGATCCGCGCCTTGGCGTGCTCGAGATACTCGGCCTCGCGCTCGATGCCGATGAACTTGCGGCCCAGGCGCTTGGCGGCCGCGCCGGTGGTGCCGACGCCGAAGAACGGGTCGAGGATCACGTCGCCCGGCTTGGTCGTCGACAGGATCACCCGGTAGAGCAAGGCTTCCGGCTTCTGGGTCGGGTGCGCCTTGTTCCCATCAGCCCCCTTGATGCGCTCTTCGCCGGTGCACAGGGGGATGGTCCAGTCCGAGCGCATCTGCACCTCGTCATTGGCCATCTTCAGGGCGTCGTAGTTGAAGGTGTAGCGCTTGGCGCTCTGGCTCTTGGACGCCCAGATCAGGGTCTCGTGGGCGTTGGCGAAGCGGGTGCCCTTGAAATTGGGCATCGGGTTGGACTTGCGCCAGACGATGTCGTTGAGGATCCAGAAGCCCAGGTCCTGCACCGCGACGCCGACGCGGAAGATGTTGTGATAGCTGCCGATCACCCAGATCGCGCCGTCGTCCTTCAGGACGCGGCGGGCGGCCTTCAGCCACTCGCGGGTGAACTTGTCGTAGGCGGCGAAGCTCTCGAACTGGTCCCAGTGGTCATCGACCGCGTCGACCTTGGAGTTGTCGGGACGCAGCAGGTCCCCGCCCAGCTGAAGATTGTAGGGCGGGTCGGCGAAGATCAGGTCGACCGACTTCTCCGGCAGGGCGTTCATCTGCTCGATGCAGTCGCCCAGGATGATGGTTTCCGGCCCGAAGGTCATGTCCGCGTCCTCAAGAAAGAGAACGGAATCATGAGTCTTTCTAGTAAACGCGGTGTGTATGGACGTGGTTAGCGAAAGGTGAACGGGGCTAGAGCCCTCGGGGCTCTAGCTTTGAATATGAGCGCGCTTTTCGATCCGATAACCGCTCACACTTATCGGAAAGCGCGCTACTCGGCCGCGTCCTCGAACGGCAGTTGCAGGTTCAGTTCCCCGGCCAGCGCGGCCTTCACCGGCGCCCAGCCCAGGCGGTGGATCGGCGAGGGGCCGAGCTTCACCAGGCCCTCCACGTGGATGCGCGCGTGATAGCCCTTGTGGCTGGCGAAGCCGTAGCCCGGATAGACCGCGTCCATCTCGATCATCAGCCGGTCGCGGGCCTCCTTGGCCAGGATCGAGGCGGCGGCGATCGAGCACGACAGAGAGTCGCCCTTGACCACCGTCTTGATGTCGCACGGCAGCGGGAAGCGGTAGTTGCCGTCCACCAGGGCGATGGCCGGCGTCACCGACAGGCCCTCGATCGCCCGGCACATGGCCCGCCCGGTGGCGTGCAGGATGTTGTACTCGGCGATCTCCTCGATCGAGGCCATATCGACGCACCAGGCGATGGCGACGGCCTTGATCTCTTCCTCCAGGGCCGCGCGGGCCTTGGCCGAGAGCTTCTTGGAGTCGTTCAGGCCCTTGGGCACGCGGTCGGGATCCAGGATCACCGCCGCGGCGCTGACCGGCCCGGCCCACGGGCCGCGCCCAGCCTCGTCCACCCCGCAGACAGGTCCCTGACCGCAGGCCAGCTCCAGCATCATGTCGGGTCCGGACGGCATGGATCGGTCTTTAAGCCGGTTCGCGCGGGATGGGAATGTCCGGCGGGGCGGACTAGGGTCTGGCCATGTACGCTTTCCGATCGACCCTCGCCCTCGTCATGGCCCTCGCCCTCGCGCCGGCGGCCGCCCAAGCTCAGGCGGGAGAATGGAAGCAGGTCTGGGCGGACGAGTTCGACGGGGACAAGCTGGACCTGACCCGATGGACCCCGGCCGCGGACTGCGGGGGCGGCGGCAACGACGAGCGTCAGTGCTACGCCGCCGACCCGGACACCATCGCGGTCAAGGACGGGATGCTTCGCCTGACGGTGGTCAAGCGCAAGACCCAGGGGCTGGCCAATCCCTGGGCGGGTCCGACGGGGCCGATGAAGACGGGCGACTACGCCTCGGGCAAGATCGTCACCCAGGGCAAGGCCAGCTGGCTCTACGGACGGATCGAGGCGCGGGCGCGCGCGCCGGGCGGCCAGGGCGTCTGGCCGGCGATCTGGATGATGCCCGAGCTGTCGACCTATGGCGGCTGGCCGAAATCCGGCGAGATCGACATCCTCGAAACCGTGAACCTGGGCGCGCCGTGTGCGGCTTGTGACGGCGGCCGGGAGGACCGGGTGTTCGGCACGATCCACTTCGCCGCCGACGCCGCCGGGGCGCACCGCCAGGCGGGCGGAAACACCGTCATGCCGGCCTCGCCGGACGGCTTCCATGTCTATGCGGTCGAATGGACGCCCGAGGCGATCGCCTGGTTCGTCGACGGCCGCGAATACGCCCGCGCCGCCCAGAAGGACTGGAAGCGCGACGACGTCGACGCCGGTCCCGCGCCGTTCGACCGCCCCTTCCACCTGATCCTGAACCTCGCCTTCGGCGGCCGTTGGCCCGAGGGCGCCAACGCCAAGGGCGTCGACGAGACGGCCCTCCCGGCGACGATGGAGGTGGACTGGGTGCGGGTCAGCCAGCGTTAGCGTCGGCCGCGCCTCTTTCCGGGCTTGGAAAGGCGCGGGCGCTTGCTCTAGATGCCGGGCGGCCGAGCGCGGCCGAAGGGGACTGTTCGATGGGGTTCGTGACCAACGCCTTGCCTGTGCTTTGGCTGATCGCCACGGTCGCCACGTTCGTCCTGGTGTTCCGGCCGATCGCCCGCTGGCCCGTCGTCGCGACCCCGGCGCGCGCCCTGGCGGTCTTCTTGGCGGTGTTTCTGGGCGGCGCGATCCTGGTGGCGCTCTCCAGGCCCAAGGAACAGGCTCCGGCGTCCAAGCCTCCGCTGGCGCCCGCCGCCCGGGCCTTGCCCGATCCGGTCCAGGTCCGGGCCCATCCCGAGCGTTTCGTGGTGCTGGACGGGGTTCAGGCCAATCGCAACAAGGCGGGAGACGTCCTGCTGACCGGCGGGGCGACCAACGTCTCGGGCCTGCTGATCGCCGACCCGCGTCTGTCCTGTCGGATGACCAACGGGCGCGCGGCGGCCGGGACCGTCTCCGCCGTGGTCCAGGGGACCATCCCGGTCGGCGGCAAGTTGATCTTCGCGGCGATCAACCTGGGCCAAGCCGCCGGCCCCTGGGATCGCTGGACCTGCCAGGTGGTCGAGGCGCGGGCCCTGTAAGCAGGGGCTTATTCCAGCCCTTGTAAGCCGCCCGCCGATGGCCGCGGCCCGTGGGAGGGCGCAGGTCCTCTCCCGTCATCAGCACGGGAGAACCGCAAATGACCAAGTGCTACGCCCTGGGCGCCAGCCTTCTGATGTTGTCGTTGGCCGCCCCGGCCTTGGCGGACGACGCCAAGCCCGCGCCGCCAAAGCTCGCCGCCGCGCCGGTCCAGGCGGCCAAGCCCGCGCCGTCCCCCATGGCGCACGAGGCCAAGCACGCCCACGATCGCAAGACGCGCCACGAAAAGGACGACGACCGCAAGGACGTCGCCGGCCGCAAGGATCGTGACGAGACGCACGACAAGGAGCGCCGTCATGACCGCGACTGAGACCGCCGCGCCGCCGCGTCGCTGGGATCCGGTGGTCAAGCTGACCCACTGGACCATCGTCGCGGCCGTTCTCGCCAACGCCCTGATCACCGAGGAAGGTTCGGACGCGCACGTCTGGGTCGGCTACGCCCTGGCCGCCACCCTGGTCCTGCGCCTGATCTGGGGCGTCATCGGTCCGGCCGAGGCGCGTTTCTCGGCCTTCCCGCCCAGCCCCGGACGGGCTCTGGCTCACATCCGCGAGATCGCGACGGGCAAGCGCGCCGAGCACGCCTCGCACAATCCGCTGGGCGCCCTGATGGTCTATGCGATCTGGAGCACGCTGGCCGTCATCATCGTCACGGGCGTGCTGATGGTCAGCGCTCCGGCCAAGCCCGAAGGCCAGCCCGGCGCCTCTACGCCCGCCGCGACGGCTCAGCGCCTGGAGCGCGGGGAGGACGAAGGCGAGGAGGCCCGCGAAGGCGGCGGCGAACGGGAGGAGGGGCCGCTGGCCGAGGTCCACGAGACCGCCGTCCACCTGCTCTACGTCCTGATCGTGCTGCACATCGCCGGCGTGGTGTTCGAGACGCGGCGCAGCGGTCGGCGGATTGTCTTGGCGATGCTGCCCGGGCGGCGCTAAGCCATACCGCATGATCAAGCGGCGGCGAGCTCTGGAACGCAGGATCACGATGATCGCGGTCGTCGTGATCCTGCAGCTGGCCGCGACCCTTTTCTTCCTGGTCGATTTCACGGGCGATGTGCGCGCCGACGGCTTGGGCAAGCATCTGCTGGCCGAGGGCGGCGCGGCCCTGGCCCTGCTGGCCGGCGTGCTGTTTGGCGCGACCCAGGTCCGGTGGCTCGTCTTGCGCGCTCGCCAGGACGAGGCCGCGGTGGCCGCCGCCAAGGGCGCTCTCGCCGATCTCGCCCGCCTGCGCTTTTCCGACTGGAAGCTGACCGCGGCCGAGGCCGACGTCGCCCTGTTCGCGCTCAAGGGCTGCGACGTCGCCGAGATCGCCGCCCTGCGCGGCGCCGCGGCCGGCACCGTCCGCGCCCAGCTGACCCGCGTCTACGCCAAGGCCGGCGTGCGCTCGCAATCGGCGCTGATGGCGCTGTTCATGGAGGAGTTGGTGGAGGCGGGCGGCGAGGGCTCGAACGCGGCGGAGCCTTGATCGGCCTTTTCCTATCGCTTTGTCCGCGCCGCGGTGACGACGTCGCGGATCGCGGCGATCACGGCCGTCGGCGCTTCCAGCTGGACAAGGTGGCCCGAACCTTCGGCGACCCGGCGCTCACCGCGACGGGAGAGACGGGCGAGTTCGCGGTGGCTCTCGGTCCAGTCCGCCAGCAGGGCCGGGTGCTCGTCCTTGGCGTCGTCCGACCAGTAAGCGCCCTTGCCAGCGCTGAGCACGATGAGCGGCAAGTCGCCATAGGCGCGGCCAGCCTTGGCCACGCGCTCGCCATTGGGCTCGTATTCCTCGTACAGCGAGGCTTGGGCGCGCAGTCGGGCCGAGTCGGCGTCGCGCCGGGCCAGGGCCGTCTGAACCGCCGACGGGATTTCCGGATAGTAGCGGAAGCAAGGCTCGGCGGGCGCGCCGGTCTTGACGGTTCCCGCCTCGATCCCCGCCGCGCAGTCGCGCAGCCGCTTGGACTCGCTGGCGAAATAGGCGCGATCGGCGGCGGCGGCCTTCGGGCCGGCGGCGGCCTCGCGCGCCATGTCGTGCGGTCGCACCGGATCGACCAGCACGATCCCGGCGGTGTCTTTCGGGTAGCGGTCAGCCAGGGTCAGGACCTCATGGGCGCCAGCCGAATGGCCGACCCAGACGAACGGGCCCTTCTCGCCCGCCGCCTTGAGCGCCTTTTCCAGGTCGCCCGCCGTCTGCTCCACGGTCTGGGCGTGTTTGGCGTCGCCGTCGCTGAGGCCAAAGCCGGCGCGATCCCAGGCGCAGGCGCGGGTGAACTTGGCGACTTCGGGCTGGACCAGCGCCCAGCTCCCCGACCAGGCGCCGAGGCCGGCGGTGGCCACCACGGTCGGCGAGCCTTGCCCAAGGCAGAGCATATGGATGCGGCGGCCCGGCTCGACCTCGACCAGACCCCTTGGCTCGGCGTAGGCGCTCATCGCCTCGACCACGGGCACGCCCTGGATGACCTGCGCCCGCGCGCCATGGCTGAAACCCGCCAGAAGCAGGCCCAGGCCGACCGACAGAAAACGTTTCACGAGCGCGCCCCTCATATCACTCGTTAATCGGGTGCGGACCTTAACCGTGGAAGCGACGATGGCAACCTCGGCTCAGCGCCCATGCCCTAGCGCCTTGCACTCTTCGTGGCGGAAGCAGGTGACGAAGTGGTCGTTGACCATCCCCGTCGCCTGCATGAAGGCGTAGACGATCACCGGGCCGCAGAACTTGAAACCCTTGGCCTTCAGCGCCTTGGCCATGTCGACGGCCAGGGGTGTCTGGGCCGGGACCTGCGAGCCGTTCTCCCAGGTGTTCTGGATCGGCGCGCCGCCGACGATGTCCCACAGGAAGGTCGACAGATCCTCGCCCCGCTCGCGCATGTCCAGATAGATCCGTGCGCCCGAGATGGCCGCGTCGATCTTGCCGTTCGAGCGGATGATGCCGGCGTCGGCCATCAGCCGGGCGCGGTCGGTCTCGTCGAAGCGGGCGACCTTCTCCGGATCGAAGCCCGCGAAGGCGGCGCGGAACGCCTCGCGCTTGCGCAGGATCGTGATCCACGACAGGCCGGCCTGGAACCCGTCCAGCACCAGCTTTTCCCACAGGGCGCGGCTGTCCCACTCGGGCACGCCCCACTCGTGGTCGTGATAGGCCTCGTAGAACGGGTCGCCGTTCATGCCGCGCCAGGTGCATCGGATCGGTTCGGTCATGAACCCGACGCTACCAGAACTTTTCAGGAACAAAAGTCTCTTTTAGGCCAGCCATTCAGGTCGCTCGACGCGAACCGGACGGCCTTCGACGGTCAGGTCCGCGTCGTCGATCCGGTCGAGGCGCAGCAGCGCCAGTCCCCGGCCGTCGCGACCGCCCAGCATCTCACCGGCCCGCAGTTCGCCCGCCAGAACCTCGGCGCCGAAGGCCGGCGGCGGGCCGTCGAAGGTGATCGGCAGCATGCGGTTCTTGATCGTCCCGCGCCGCTTCATGCGGCTGGTGGTCTCCTGGCCGACGAAGCAGCCCTTCTTGAAGTCGATCCCGGCCAGCAGGTCGAAATTGGCCTCGATCGGATAGGTCCGCTCCTGGCCCCAGTCGGCGGGGCCTGGGACACCCAGCGCCAGGCGGTGGGCGTTATAGGCGTCCTCGTCGGCGTTGGCCGGGCGGTCGTCATAGGCGCGGGCGCCCAGGGCCGGCAGGCGGGGATCGACGTAGAGGCCCTCGCCGGTCGTATCGCCGCCGAACACCGCCAGCACGGGACGATCGCTGGCCTCCAGCGTCACCTTGGCGCGCAGGCGGTACATCGTCAGGCGCTGCAGCAGAGCGTCGCGCTGGTCGGCCTGGACGTCGAGCAGGGCGCCGTCCCCCATCCCCTTTGGCGTCCCCGCCACGAACAGGTCGTAGAGCAGCTTGCCCTGAGGCGTCAGGAGGCCCGCGAAGCGCAGCTCGCCCGGCGCCAGGGTCTCGACGTCCTGGGTCAGCAGGCCCTGCAGGAAGCTCCGCCAGTCGGGGCCGGAGACGGTGATGACGGCGCGAGAGGAGAGGCGGGCGACGGTGGACGTGGTCATGGGCCAGATGTGGCGCCGAGGCGACGCTCGCGCCAGTCCCGAACATCGCGGAAAGCTGAAGTGTTAACGTGGGATGCGCCGACTCGCCGACGGCCTTATAGATGGACCGATGACACAGCGGGCCTTCCCGATTCTCTTCATCACGGCGACGCGCATCGGTGACGCGGTGCTTTCGTCCGGCCTGATCAAACTTCTCTCTGATCAAATCCCCAACGCGCGCTTCACGATCGTCGCCGGTCCCCTGGCCGCGCCGCTGTTCGCGCACGTGCCCGGCCTCGACCGGGTGATCGTCATGGAGAAGGGCAAGGGCAAGGGCCACTGGTTCAAGCTGTGGAACCAGGTGCGCCACAAGAAGT